>JBDKUU010000036.1:0-14856 GCA_039679525.1 Phycisphaerales bacterium
ACCAGGCGGTCCAACGCGAGCTGAGCTCCCGCAACAGTTGGATCTCGTCGCAGGAGGGATTGAAGGACAGCCTGGATTCGTTCAAGACGTCGATCGGATTGCCCGCCGACTCGCAGGTGATCCTGGATCCCAACGATCTCGTGCAACTGCGTGAACGCGCCGAGCAGTATGTCGCGGCGATGAGGGCCGCGTCGAAGGCCGGGACCGCCGAGACGGTCCCGCCGGCCGATGCCGCGGTGACGCTCTTGCCGCCGGACAGGGCGGACGCCGGCCCCTACGAGATCGACGAGTCGCTCGCGATCCAGTTGGCCCTGGAGAACCGCCTGGATCTGCGGGTCGCCAATGGTTCGGTCTACGACGCCCAGAGACAGGTGGTCGTCGCGGCCGACGCCTTGCGGGCCTCCGTGGGTCTCAAAGCCGGGGCTCGCTACGTCGGGGACAACTCCGACGGCACGCCGAGCCTTCAGGCGACGCAGTACACCGGCGCCGTGACGCTCGATGTGCCGATCGACGAGCGGAGCAGGACCCGGGAACGGAACAACTATCGCGTCAGCCTGATCAACTTGGAGCGTGCGACGCGAAGCGTTCAGACCCTGGAAGACCAGATCAAGATCGCGGTTCGCAGCGAGCTGCGGACGCTCCTGGAGTCCCGCGAGAGCCTCAAGATTCAGGCTCAGTCGGTCGTCGTGGCCGAGAAGCGGGTTCGAAGCACCAATCTGTTCCTCGAAGCGGGCCGGGCGGAGATCCGAGACCTGCTCGACGCCCAGGACTCGCTTCTGTCGGCGCAGAACTCCCTGACCGCCGCGGTGGTGAGCTACCGTACGGCGGAGCTGCAGTTCCAGCGGGATCTGGACCTGCTGAAAATAACGAACGAGGGGTTGTGGCAAGAATTTTCGCCTGAGGATATCAAAAATGGCAGCGAACAACAGCAGCAACAAAGTTAATGGCACGTCACGCAAGCCCGTCAAACTGGTCGGCGCCGTCGTTTTGGTGGCGGTGGTCGTTTTGGCCGTGATCTGGCTCAAGGCCGTCCGCGCCCAGGACGACACGGAGTCGACCATGGCGACGTTCGTCGCCCAGAAAGGACCTCTGACGATCAGCGTCCTGGAATCCGGGGCGATCAAAGCCAGGGAGCAGGAGGTCATCCGCAACGAAGTCGAGGGCCGCACGACGATCATCTCGATCGTTCCCGAGGGATCTCGCGTTCACAAGGGCGACCTGCTCGTCGAGCTGGACGCCAGCACGCTGACGGACACCCAGATCGACCAGGAAATCAAGGTGCAGAACGCCGAGGCTGCATACATCAACGCGGTCGAGGCCCTGGCCATCGCGGAGAATCAGGCCAAGAGCGACATCGAGCTGGCCGACCTGACTCTCAAGTTCGCCAAGCAGGACCTCAAGAAGTACGAGGAGAAGCAATACAAGAACCTGGAGGTTGCCGCCGTCAGCAAGGTCCAGGAAGCGAACGAGGTCCTGATTCGGGCTGTCCAGACTCTGGAGTGGTCCGACAAGCTCTACCAGGAGAAATACCTGTCCAAGACCGAATTCCTCGCGGATCAACTGGCGGTGACCAAGGGCACGAACAGCCTGACGGTCGCGCAGAACGATCTGGAGCTGCTTCAGCAGTACACGAAGCCGCGTGAGGTCGATAAGCTGGTAAGCGATGTGAACCAGGCGGAAATGGCACTGGAACGCACCAAGCGGAAAGCCTCGGCCAACGTGGTCCAGGCCAAGGCGGAGCTCAACGCCAAGGAGCAGGAACACAAGCGTCAGATCTCCAAGCTCGACAAGCTGAAAGACCAGATCACCAAGGCGACCGTGTATTCGCCGGCCGACGGCATGGTGGTCTACGCGACCAGCTCCCGCGGCGGGTTCGGCCGCGACGACCGCAAGCCCCTGGCCGACGGCGTCGAAGTCTGGGAGCGTCAGGAGTTGATCTACATCCCCAAGTCGGCGTCCTCCGTGGCGGAGGTGGACGTCCACGAAGCCAGCCTGGACAAGGTGCGGCCGGGCCTTCCGGCAATCGTCAAGGTCGACGCGCTGCCGGGCAAGGAGTTCATCGGCACGGTGGAGCGAATCGCTCCGCTGCCCAACGCCCAGAGCATGTGGATGAACCCCGACCTGAAGGTGTACACGACGAATATCAACCTGGACACGTCGGATGAGAGCCTGCGGAGCGGCATGAGCTGCAAAGCGGATATCATCGTCGAGCAGTACGCCAGCGTCGTGTACGTCCCGGTCCAGTCTGTCCTGCGGGTCGGCGGCGAGCCCACGATCTACGTGGTCAAGGAAGGCTTGATCGAAGAACGCAAGGTCAAGACCGGCCTGGACAACAACAGCATGATCGCCATCCTCGGCGGCCTGGAGGCGGGAGAGGTGGTTCTGATGACGCCTCCGCTGAAGGAAGCGGCCCTGGAGCCCGGCGAACGCGTTCCGGGCAGCGGCGACGCCAACGATCCGAGGACCCAGAGGATCAACGAGAAGCTCAAGGCCGCCAACGAGTTGAGCAGCAGGCCGGCCACGATGCCTCGCCAGGACATGCAGGCGCCCGCGGGCGCTCCGGGGCAGCAGGGCGGTATGCCGGGCGCCGGCCAGGGCTTCCCGCAGATGACGGACGAGCAAAGGCAGCAATTCCAGAAATTCCAGAACGCCACGCCGGAAGAGCGTCAGAAGATGGCGGAAGAATTCCAGAAGAACATGACGCCCGAGCAGCGGGAACAAGCGCAGCAGGCTCGACAGCGCATGCAGAACATGTCTCCGGAAGAACGCCAGAAGATGATGGAAGAGCGGATGAAGAACATGACGCCCGAACAGCGTCAGCAGATGGAAGAGAGACGCCAGCGTCGCGGCAATCGTGGTCAGGAAGGTGACGCAGGCCCCGGAGGTCCCGGCGGGTCCGGGTTCGGCGGTCGTGGTGGAGAGGGTGGCGGTCGTCAGCGCGAGACCGGCGGCGGTCAGCCGCAAGGGGGACAATGATGCGTGAGCGGACTGCTCCGAACGACGGACACGAAATCGTCAGGCTCGAGGACGCCCGAAAGACCTATGTGATGGGCGCCGAGGAAGTCCGGGCCCTGGCCGGCGTCAACGTGACGTTTTCCAAGGGCGATTTCTGGGCGATCATGGGGCCCAGCGGCTCCGGCAAGAGCACGATGATGAACGTCCTGGGATGTCTCGACCGCCTGACGTCGGGCTCCTACTATCTCGACGGCAAGGACGTCAGCAAGCTCGACGACGATTCGCTCAGCGAGCTGCGTCTGCGGTACCTGGGCTTCATCTTTCAGAGCTTCAACCTGATCCCCCAGTTGTCGGTGCAGCGGAACATCGAGCTGCCTCTCTATTATCTGGGATGGGATGCGGCCCGCAGCGCCGAACGGGCCAAGCAGTTGGCCGAAGAGGTGGGGCTCGGCGGCCGGCTGAACCACCGTCCGACGGAGCTCTCCGGCGGACAGATGCAGCGCGTAGCCATCGCCCGCGCTTTGGCCAACGATCCGCAGGTGATCTTCGCCGACGAGCCGACGGGCAACCTCGACTCGGTCACCGGCGTGCAGATCATGGATCTTCTGATCAAGCTGAACAAATTGGGCAAGACCATCATCATGGTCACGCACGAGCCGGACATCGCCGCCTATGCCGACAGCCGGCTGCACATGATCGACGGCAACATCGACAGAATCGAAGGCATTCATGCGTCAAACCAGAACAGTCCGAAACATCCTGCTGGGCATCGAGAACCTGCTGCTCCATAAGCTCCGTTCGTTCCTGACGATGCTGGGCGTGGTGTTCGGGGTCGGCAGCGTGGTGGCCATGCTCGCGGTCGGCGAAGGCGCCAGCGCCAAGGCCATGGCGGACATTCGCAGACTGGGCAGCGACAACATCATCGTCTCCTCGATCAAATCCTCCGAAGAAGAGCAGACGAGCACGACGCACTCGCATATGAGCATCTACGGGCTCACTTATGAGGATTACCGCCGGGTGTCGCAGAGCTTCTCGAACATCCTCCAGACCGCTCCGGCCAAGCTGATGCGGAAAGAGTCCCGCCTGCGCGAGCGGGCGATGGAGCTGCGCGTCGTAGGCGCGACGCCGGAGTGGTTCAGCCTGGTGCCCCGGGCGCTCGTCGCAGGCCGGGTGATCGTGAAAGCCGATCAAGACCGGCGGGCTCCGGTCGCGGTGCTGACGGATGTCGGCGCCCGCAAGATTCTGGCGACGGAGAACTCGATCGGCCAGACCCTCCGGATCGGGGGCGACGAGTTCGAGGTGATCGGGATCATCCAGAGCGAGAGCGGCCAGGCCGGCAACATCCAGGTTCCCGATCAGGAGATCGACGTCTACATCCCGCTGGAAGTGGCCCAGCGATACTTCGGCGACATCTACACCAAGCGGACCGCGGGCTCGGAGGAACGCGAGAAAGTCGAGCTGCACCAGATCATCGTCCAGGTCGACGATCCGAAGCACGCCGAGATGGTCGCCGCGGGCATCGAGAGAATGCTGGAGCGGTTCCACAGGAAGAAGGATTACGCGTTGAGCGTTCCGCTGGCCCTGCTCAAACAGGCGGAGGCGACGAAGCGGACGTTCAACATCGTGCTGGGCTCGATCGCCGGCATCAGTCTGCTGGTCGGCGGCATCGGCATCATGAACATCATGCTGGCCGCGGTGACCGAGCGGACGCGGGAGATCGGCATCCGCCGGGCCATCGGCGCCAAACGCCGGCAGATCGTCTTTCAGTTCCTCATCGAGACCGTCGTGCTCTCGATGATCGGCGGCCTGATCGGTCTGGGCATCGGCGTGTTGATCCCGTTCCTGATCACGCATTTCTCGGGAATGCCGACCGTGATGAGACTCTATTGCATCATGTTGCCGCTGGTGATCAGCATGAGCATCGGAATCGTGTTCGGCCTGTACCCGGCGTTGCACGCGGCCAAGGTCGATCCGATCGTGGCGTTGAGACATGAGTAGGAGAAGTTCGAAGTGTGAAGTTTGAAGTGTGAAGCGAGAGAGCGGAAGACGCGTCTCGACGCTTCAAACTTGACACTTCGAACTTCACACTTCCTGTTGCAGGGCTTGATGCGATGAAACAAACCAAATTCGTGCGGAACATCTGGCTGGGCATTGAGAACCTGCTGCTGCACAAGCTTCGCTCGTTCCTGACGATGCTGGGCGTGGTGTTCGGCGTCGGCAGCGTCGTGGCCATGCTCTCGGTGGGCGAAGGCGCCAGCAAGGCGAGCATGGCGCAGATCCTGCGGCTTGGGAGCAACAACATCATCATCACGTCGATGAAGCCCGCCCAGCAGGAACAGACCGCCGTGACCCGCAACTCCATGAGCGTCTACGGCCTGACTTACGACGACCACCGCCGGATGGCCGAGAGCTTCAAGCAGGTCAAGCAGGCGGCGCCGGTGAAGATCATCCGCAAGGAGGCCCGCCTTCGCGAGCGGTCGATGGAGCTGCGCGTGGTGGGGACGACGCCGGAGTGGTTTCGCCTGGTGCCGCGGGAGGTCCTGGCCGGACGCGTCCTCCTGGAGGCCGACGAACAGAAACGCGCGCCCGTGGCGGTCCTCACCGAATTCGGGGCTCGAAAGCTGCTGGCGACGCAGAACACGATCGGGCAGACCGTTCGCATCGGCGGCAACGAGTTCGAAGTCATCGGCATCCTCCGGAGCGAGAGCGGCCAGGCCGGCAACATCCAGATCCCCGACCAGGAGGCCGATGTCTACATCTCCCTGGAGGTCGCCCGGCGGTACTACGGCGACATCTTCGCCCGGATGACCAGCGGCTCGTTCGAGCGCGAGCGGGTCGAGCTGCACCAGATCATCGTTCAGGTCGACGACTCCAAGCACGTCGAGGCCGCCGCCGCGGGCATCGAGAGAATGCTCGGGTTGTTCCACACGAAGAAGGACTTCGTGGTCAGCGTCCCGCTGGCTCTGCTCAAGCAGGCCGAGGCGACGAAGCGGACGTTCAACATCGTGCTGGGCTCGATCGCCGGCATCAGCCTGCTGGTCGGCGGCATTGGCATCATGAACATCATGCTGGCTTCGGTGACCGAGCGGACGCGGGAGATCGGCATCCGCCGGGCCATCGGCGCCAAGCGGCGGCAGATCATCTATCAGTTCCTCATCGAGACCGTCGTGCTGTCCATGTTCGGCGGCCTGATCGGCCTGGGCATCGGCGTGTTGATCCCCAAACTGATCACCCATTTCTCCAACATGCCCACCGTGGTGACGCTCAGCGGGATTCTCCTGCCGCTGTTCATCAGCATGAGCATCGGAATTCTCTTCGGCCTGTACCCGGCGATCCACGCCGCGCAGGTCGATCCCATCGTCGCGTTGCGACACGAGTAGGGGCGGGTTTCAGACCCGCCCGAGGCCGGGCGCACGCTCGCGTTCCGTCCAGTCAATCGCAAACTGGCGACAACTTGTCACGAACGCCACCACCATCCTCCGGTCCGCTCGTTCGAGGGACCTTTTCCCGTCGGATTGAGGTAATCTCTCCCGGTGCGCGGGGAGTATTCTGTAACCGCACTCTCGGGAGGGGCACTAACTACCGGGCAGGCCTCGGTGGCCGCCTTCAGCAGGCCGCGCGACATGGACGCGGACTCCCGTAGGGGCAGGTTGCGGACCCGCCCGCACCCGGGTGCGGGCGGTCGGGCCGGCCTTTGACAAGCTCCTATACGAGGGGTGTCGGTGGATTCCCTCGCCGCAAGGCGATCTACGCACTGCCATCGGCACCCTTTATCGATTCTATCCGAGACGAAAGGGCGTGCCAATGAGCAAACGAATTGGATTCCTTCAAAGACCGGTGGTCACGGCGGTCGTGACTGCTTCCTTCATCATCGTCGCCCTCACGGGCATTTTGCTGCTGCTCCACGTGGAAAACGGGATGGTGAAGGAATTCCACGAAGGGATCAGCGTCATCTTCGTCATCGCGGCGGGCCTGCATTTCGCCCTGAACTGGGGCTCCTTCGCAGCCTACCTGCGCAAACCCCTCACGATCACTCTGGGGATCGTCGTGGCCGTCCTCGTTGTCCTGATGTTCACCGGCGGCGGGGAGGGGGGACACGGCCCCGGCGGCCGGGCTCCGTTCATGGAGGTTATGCGGCGCATCGAGGCGGTGTCGTTGGCCCAGGCGTCCCCGTTGTTCGGGACCAGCGCCGAGCAGTCGCTCACCGTCCTGCGGGCCAAGGGCTTTCGTGTGGAGAACGAGAACGACCGCATCGCCGACATCGCCCGAAACAACGGAAAACGCACAGATGAGATCGTCAACCTCCTCATGAGTCCCGGCGAACAGAGACGGGATCATTGACGATCCCGTCCCCGTCCGTCGAGAAAGACTCAGTGATTCCTCCGCGAATCACAGGTAAAAGTCGCCCGCGGCCTCCGGCTGATAGGGCAGTCCGGTGATCTTCAGGCGGCCGTCGACCACGTCGCCCGCTCTGCGGCCCAGGATGGACAGGCCGGTGTCCGTGAAGACGGAGAGCTTCAACGTCTCCAGATCGCTGCTGCGAGCGTCCGCCGGGTAGACCAGAGCCAACGTCTTCTCGATGTCCGCGTCTTCATTTCGGATCTGGACCTCGGAATTCATCGTCACCACGTCGGCCGAGATTCTCCACGGCTCGACCACGTCGGCCCTCTCTAGCAGTATGCGCAGCCTGTCCACCTGCGTATGGGGATAAGCTCCCTGGGCTTCTGCGCTGTCCGCCAGGTTGTGCAGACGGGCCGCGTCATAATCCGTGATGCGGCGGCGGGGCGCGGGGTAGGCGTCTGCCATCTCCTTGCGGCGACCCGAATCCAGATCCAGCTCGATGTCCTGCTCCCGGCAGAAATCCGCGACCTGGGTCGTCAGCAGACGCCACTGGTGGAGCGGAAGCCCTTCGAGGAACACGCGTCCCGGGGCGCTGTAGAACACCTCGTGCGCGTCTCTCGTGTGACGCACGGGACGACATTGAATCCGATCGTCCCACCAGCACAGGTGGTAGTTCTTCTCGGGAATCAACTGCGTTTCGATAATTGCTTCCGCCATCATTTGTTGCATTCGTCTGTCTTTCATTGTCTGATCCTCTCTGTTCGACAAGGAGACTCAACGTCCCGGACTTGCGCTGTGGACGCTCACGACGTGCGTCACACGACAAGGGCGTCCGGCTCCAACCCCTGAGAGCGTTCGATACGCTCGTCCGTTATACGAGCAGCGAGTCATCAATGGGGCGTAAGGGCAACCCGCAAAGAGGCCTCAGGGTATCCCTCAGTGGCGACTGAAAGCCGTTGCTGCGAAGATCTATCGCGTCTGCTATGGTCGGACACCGTTCGGACCTGCGGGAGACCTCCCGCCGGATGCCTGCCGCAGGTCGACCGGATCGAACGGCGTTTCGCGTGCCGGTTCACCGGCTCTCTACAGGTGATAGTCCCCGGCGGCCTCGGGCTGATACAGCAGTTCGTGGACTCGAATGCGTCCTTCGACGGTGTCGCCGATCCGCCGGCCCAGGATCGACAGCCCGATCGGCGTGAGGACCGAGACGTTCATCTTCTCGAAATCCGTGTCTCTCAGGGCGTCGGCCGGGAAGACCAGCGAGAGCGTCATCTCGGTGTTCGCATCTTCGTCCTTCAACTGCACCTGCGAGTTCATCGTCACCACGTCGGCGGGCACTTCCTCGGGGGCCACCATTTCCGCCGATTCCAGCAGCCGCTGGAGCTTGTCCAGATCCGCGTTCACCGGCGATTCCGGCGATCTGGCGCTGGCCAGCAGCCTGCGCAGCCGCGTGGAGTCGAACTCGGTGATCTTGAGCTTCTCCTGGAACGAACCGACGGGCGTCTGTGTCTTTCGCCGCGTCGACCCGTCGGTGAGCCGAACGCCGCGAGTCTGGCAGAACTCCATCACTCGATCGGTCACGAGCCTCCACTGATGGACGGTCAGGCCATCCGCGAATACGTATCCGGAGGCGGCGTAGAAAGCCGGATGATGTTCCTTCGTGTGGTGGACGTGGAGGCACTGGAGCTTCCCCTTCCACCAGCACACGTGATAGTACTTCCAGGATTCGACGTTCGCCGCGGCGATGACTTTGGCCACGATCTCTTTCACTTTGGTCTCGTTCATGGGATTGTCTCCTTTCCGCTGCGCCCGGCTCACTGGCCGGGCGCGGTTCACATCATACCGCGAGGGGTTCTTCCGCATCCTGTGCCTCGCGCACGGCTCGCCGCCGGGGCTTCAGACGCGTGATGGTCGCCTCGCCCACTTCGTCGCCGCCCAGGACGATGCCGTACGTGTTGCGTCCTCGGGTCTCGAGATAGATGTCGTTGCTGGCAGCCAGATGCCTGCGGCACACGCGCATCGCATGTCGCTTGGCTTGGACCAGATTCTCTGCATCTACGAGGATCGTTCCGGCGTTTCGATCGCGGGCCGCGTTTCTCAATTTGATCTTCCATCTTGCCATATTCGCGCACTCCTACTGCGTGCGTGGTTGTGTGTAGCTGGAATTCCCGCGAAGTCCGCGCGCACCGATCGACTCGATGACTCAGCGAAAGACGCGCAGAGCGTGACCGCGGGATTTACGCAACGATTGCGAACGAGATTGGCCTCACGGGCGGATCGTCGCTCCGAGGCAAATGGGGATGCTTGTTTCTATAGGCGGGACTGCACGGAGACAGACGATGAGCGCATCTGCCGTGCGGCAGTCTCATCGCGAAAAAGATGTGGCGAGCTTTCATCGCAGCCATTTCCGTGTACCGAAAACATTTTCAGACGAGATTTCAAAGGATTCCGCGCCATTTCAGAACATTATATCAGGGTTTGCCCGAGAGTCAACCCATGGCCTCGTTCGGGCTCCTCACCATACTTCGCGGGAGCAACGATCCATGTGACGTTTGCATATCCCCGCCTGATCCTGTACGATGGCGATCGCCGTTGGTTCGGTCGGCGGCTTCCACGAGTGCGAAGGATGAAAGGGGATGAACATGGTTGTGAGGCAGGCTCTGTTGTGGGTGGTTCTGTCGACGATCGCCGCCGTTTCGGCCAATGATGCGAGCGTGGATCCCGATCCGAATCGGTTCGCGGGGGAGATCAAGGCGTTTGCTGAGTGGGACAGCAGGAACGCGGTTCCGGCCGCGCCGGTGCTGTTCGCAGGCAGCTCCACCGCCCGGATGTGGCGGACGCACGAGTCGTTTCCCGATCTGCCCATCGTCAATCGGGGCTTCGGCGGCTCGCACATTTCCGACGTCATCCATTACGCGGAGCAGGTGGTTCTGCCCTACAAACCCAGGGCGATCGTATTCTACGCGGGCGACAACGACATCGCCGGCGGCAAGTCCGCCCAGCGCGTGGCGGACGACTACCGCAAGTTCGTCTCGCTCGTACACGCCAAGCTGCCCGCTGTGAAGATCGTCTTTCTCTCGATCAAGCCGAGCGGGCAGCGATGGTCCCTCTGGTCCGAGATGCAGAGGGCCAACTCGCTCGTTCGGGACTTCTGCAAACAGGATGAGCGGCTGTTTTACGCCGACCTGGCGACGCCTCTGCTGGACGCCGACGGCAAGCCGAAAGCGGATCTGTTCCTGGCCGATCGACTGCATCTGAATCCGCAGGGCTATGCGATTTGGGCCAAGGCCCTGCGTCCCCTCCTGGATGAGGTTCTGACGTCGCGTCAATAGGGCGGCACATGCGTCGCCCCTGCGAGACCGCCGGTCGCGGCCTGGCGGGCGGCGTTCGATCTTCCACCTCACTCATACGTGAATTTAGGCTTTTCCCTTATGGCAATCGCCGCGGACATGGGGTTTCATGGTGACCCATGGACGACAGGCGAGTGCCTTCTGCACCAACCATTTTGGGGAGCCTGGAACGCTCCCGGGGAGGTCACGTATGAGCTCTACACGATACGGGCGATCCATCGTCGCCAGGCTGTGTCTGATCCTCGGATCTTCCTTGTTTGTCGCGTGCCTGGAAGAACCGGCCGTCGCGGGGGACATCGGCATCGCGGGCTTCCGCACCCTCACGCCGGTCTATCGGTTCTGGTCGCCGGCCACCGGCAAGCACTTCTTCACGATCGACGAGACGGAACGGGACACGCTGATCTCCCAGTATCCTCCCTCGGTCTGGACGGATGAAGGGATCGCCTACTACACCTACGCACGCGGCACGGAGGCGGGCCTGATGCCGGTGTATCGCTTCTGGTCGCCAACCACCGGCGGCCATTTCTACACGATCAGTGAGGCCGAGCGGGACCAGTTGATTACTGACTACCCGCCGTCGGTCTGGACGTACGAGGGCACTGCCTTTTACGCCTACCCTGCGGGCAGCCAGCCGGCCAAGGCGAGCGCTGTCTACCGGTTCTGGTCGCCCGTGTCCGGCGGTCACTTCTATACGATCGACGAAGCCGAGCGGGACAGATTGATCGACGAGTTCGCCGGCGTCTGGATTCCCGAGGACGTGGCCTGGTACGCTTTCAAGGAGCCCGACGGGATCGGGCCGACGCCTTCCGCGGCGGGGACGTACGAATTCTCCGGCGCCGCCGAGAACGTCTCCTGCACGTTGACTCTCAAGGCCTACATCAACGGCCTGGAAGCTGCGATCGACAACTCACGGCTGACCTTCGTTCCGCAGAACGCGTACATGAGGCTGGCCGTGGATTTCGACGCGTTGACGACGACGATCGAGGAGGTGCTGATCGAGAGCAAGACCCTGCAGCACACGACGACGATCCGCGGGGGCGCCCAGGGCAACGTGGCGATTCCGCTCACGGTGTCCGGCTCCGTGATCTTCTGGGGATCGACGTCGCGGGGGCCCTTCCGCATCAATCCGACGACCCTCGCGTTTCCCGAGAGCAAGACGACCCTGGCGGGCGACAACGAGACGTTCACCCTGACCGGTTCGGCTACGGTGAACGGGACGAAGCTCACCGCCGGCCAGGCGGTGCGGGCGACTCGGTTCAGCGAGGGGCAGGGCCGGTTCGACGACGCCGGAACGCCCGATCGGCTGAGCCTCGACGTCACCGAGCCGTTCCAATGGGTGAGAAGCCAGCACGAGGATCGCCTGTTCGAGACGACGGTTCAGGGCAATCAGGTTCAACTGGTCCTGGCCCAAGCCCAGGTCCGGACGACCGGCGTCTGGCCCGGCGAGCGATCGAAGTAGGAGCGGCTCCTTTTCAGCAGGTCCGCTGAAATCTGTGGATCGTCCGACGCGCACTGATGCAGTCGAAATCCGAAATTCGAAGCTCGAAATCCGAAACAAGCACGAATGACCAAAACTCGAAATTCAAAACAGGCTCTCGCCCTGCGCCAGCGTTTTGATCATTCGTGCTTTGAGCCTTTGGATTTGTTTCGGATTTCGAATTTCGTGCTTCGAATTTCGACTCGGCTTCGCCTTGTCACAATACTTCAGCGGACTTACTTAGGACGCGATACGAACGAACTTCTTCTCTGTGCTTGCCCTCTGCGGGGACATCCTGTACAATGAGGACATCGGCGGGTTGCCGGCCGGCATGGCCCGCCTGTGGCTGACGAGCCCTCATTGAACTGGACGAGGAACACCATGGCACACCGCATGAAGGCCTTCACGCTGATCGAACTGCTTGTCGTCATCTCGATCATCGCCATCCTGATGGGGATTCTCATGCCGGCCTTGAGCCGCGTGAAGGAACAGGCGTGCGACACCGCGTGCCGGTCGAATCTCAAGACCATCGGCCTGGGAGTTGGGATGTACCTGCAGGACTTCAGCTTCGTGATGCCCGACACCCACTCGAATGCGGGCGACACGGACGGCCGAAGCAACGGTCACCTGTGGTGGGATACGGCCGGAAAGCCGCTGACGCCGACCAGCAACGATTCCTACTGGGGCATTGTCTATCTTCCTTATGTCCAGGATAGGAAGGTTTTCGGATGTGCGGCCTTTCGCAACTACTGCGAGACGGTCGCCAAGGACCTGCTGTACGGCGGGAACCCCAAGCTGATCTACGTGTCTGCGTTCGCGATCAACGGCTGGCTCAGCAAGGAGAATGTCATCCGGATTCCTCGACACTCCGAGATCATCGTTGCCCATGACCACATGGAGCCGCGAATTGAAAACGGGAACACGTCGGGCAACTCGGACATGCTCTTTCCGAGTCCCAGCGGCATGAATCTGACTCACTATCGTCAAGGCGGCGCGCGTGCGAACTGGTACCGCGGCATCTTCCGGCACAATATCCGGAGCCGCAGCGAGTTCGAGACGGGGGGCTCCCTGAACATCCTGTGGCTGGATGGGCACGCCGGCAGTCAGCCGGAGACCACGGGGCAAGACGTGCTCAAACGCTGGTATGACCCCCTGAAGAAACACCCCTGATGTCCCTGGAGTTCCTGCCGGCGCCTTCCTCAATTATCTGAGACTTTTCTCAAGTCTCTCGACGCCGGCGGCGTTTGTCCCTGTATAATCAGGCCTCGTCGTTTCATGGATGTCCCGGCTGCGGGACGGGGTTGACGCAATGGAGGTGCCGGATGGGTGCACGGATCGTGTCGGTGTGGGCCGCGGTGCTGTTGTCTGTGGCAGGTGCATCGAGCGGGGCCCCTGTGCCGGAGCTTCGCGGAATCTGGGTGCACGCGACGCAGCTCAAGACGCCCGCCGAGGCCGATGCCGTGATCGCCAAAATCGAACGGGCCCATTTCAATGCGGCCTTCGTCCTCGTCTGGTACTGGGGCGGGCAGGCCTATTTCCAGAGCGCCATGTGTCCCATGGGCGAGGGCGTTCAACCCGGCTACGATCCGCTGGCGTACATGGTCGAACAGTGTCACAAGCGGGACATCCAGGTTCACGCGTGGTTCGTCAATGGCTTCTACGGCTCCCAGGAGATCCGGGCCGTGCTCGACAAGCACCCCGATTGGGCCGTGCAGGACGGCGGGGCCGGCAAGCTCTGGTATGACTTCAGCAAGCCCGAGGTCCGCCGGTTCCAGAGCGATCTGATGATCGAGTGCCTTCGGAAGTACGACGTCGACGGCATCCAATTCGACTACATCCGCTACGGCCCGCAGCAGTGCTATTGCGACTATTGCCAGAAGACCTTCGCCCGCCGGTACGGATTCGAGCCCATGACGAAGGAACGCCGAAAGAACCTGCCGGCGGCCGCCGACATCGCGGCCAATCCGCTGGCCAAACCGACCACCGCCGCGGTTCTGGCGGAACTCTCGGACGGCACGCCCGCCATAGCGATGAATAAGCTCGGCGACGGCATGGTCCTGCTGCTCAACTGGCATGCGGAGAGCGACATGCCGCCGGCGGTGGCGGAGTCGGTGAAGATGACGCTGGGAGTCTGGACCACGGGCGGCGCCGCGGTCTACATGACCACGACCCTCGCCACGCGAAGCGAGTACGGGACCGCTTCGTTCGAATCGGCCCGGGCCTCTCTGACCCGCCTGGGCTATCGCCCGACCTCCATCCCGGCCGAGAAGATCGCGACTCTGCCGGCCGGCAGCGTCCTGGTCCTTCCGGCCGTCTACGTCATTCCCGACGAGGTCGCCCGAAACCTGGAGGCGTTCGTCCGCAAGGGCGGCAAGCTGCTGATCATCGACGGACCGATCAAGTCCATATCCGTGCCCGCCCTGCAGCGGGTCACAGGTTTCGCCACCGCAGGCCGGTACATCCATCGGCTGGACGTCATCGAATCCACCGGCCGAAGCCCGCTGGTGCCCATGGGGCGGCATTCGCTGAGCCCGGCTCAGTGGAAGCAGCGATCGGCCGCGTGGGCGGAGTTTCGCAAGGTCGGAGTGACGGAGCTGGTTCGCGACGTCTACCGGCGGGCCAAGGGCCTCAAGCCCAAGGCCCAGGTCTCCGCCGCGGTCTTTGCGTCGCAGGATTCGGCCGACTCGGTCTACCAGGACTGGCCCCGGTGGCTCCGCGACAAGACGATCGACT
>JBDKUU010000037.1:0-8747 GCA_039679525.1 Phycisphaerales bacterium
CCGGCCGCAGGGCCCGACTGCCACGGGCCGCGAGGAGGCTGGCGTAATCGCCGTCGGGAACGAAGCAAACATCCTGGCTGTCGGGCTTGTCGTGGACCTCCAGGCCCAGTCCGCTCGCGATCTTCCGCACGCCCTGCTTGCTCTCCAGATCCCCGACGGGAAACAAGATCCTCCCGAGCCCTTGTCTGGGAAGGCGAAAGAGCACGTACGACTGGTCCTTCCCCCCCGCCTTCGCCGGTGCGATCACCGGTTGCCCATCTCGATCGACGATTCTCGCATAGTGTCCGGTCGCCACATGGCGTGCCCCGAGGGAATCGGCCAGTTCAAACAATTTCCCGAACTTCACTCGCTCATTGCACCGGATGCAGGGGTTGGGAGTCCGGCCGTTCTCATAATCCTCAACGAAGCTGTCGATGATCGAAGCGAAATCGTCGGCGACCGACAGGGCCTTGAACGGAATTCTCAGCTTGACGGCGATGTTCCTCGCGTCCGCGGCGTCCTGCGGACTGCAACAGGAACGCTCGTTGCCGCCGCCGGTCCGATCCATCTGAAGACAGAGAAACACTCCCGTCACATCGAACCCGGCCTCCACCAGCATCGCGGCCGCCACGGCGGAATCCACTCCGCCGCTCATCGCCACCAACACCTTTTCCCGCATGGGGTCACAACTCGTTCATCGTTTTTCGATTCATTCGTCCGGACCGCGAGCCCGGGCCCTGCCCGACGCGCCGGCCGATCGATTCGATCCGGCCCTCCAGGCAATGCCGGCACTGGACCGCCGTCTCGTTGATGCAGGCCTTGCCCGGGTAGATCTCGTACAACGCACGATACCTCGCCGGCGTCAGGTTGGGCATCACGACGTTGGCTCCGCGAGAAAGGCCTTTTTCCCGCCCGTTCTCCGCGTTGATCGTCGCCAGCGCCGTCGTGCTCGGGATGTTCGCCTGGGGGCAGACCAGCCTTGCCAACGCCATCACCTTGTAGACCATCAACTCCGTGTTCGGGACCTGATCCGCATCCGGCGCCACGACCGAATCGGGCGAACCGAGCATCGTCTGCGGATGCGGAATGAACGGCCCGACGCCGATCATATCCAGATCGAGGGACTGGAACAACAGGATATCGTCAGCCAGACTCGACAGGCTCTGGCCGGGAATCCCGATCATCACGCCGCTGCCGATTTCATAGCGCAGCCCGCGGAGAATCTTGAGCAGCTCGATGCGGCCCGGGCGCTGCCCTTCGCCGGCCGGATGCACCCGCTCATAGAGCGAAGGCGAAGAGGTCTCGAACCGAAGGAGATATCGATCCGCGCCGGCCTGCCGCCACGCCTTGAGGTCGTCGATCGGACGCTCGCCCATGCTGAGCGTCACGGCCAGACTCGTTTCCTGCTTGATCTGTCTCACGATCCCGGCCAACCAGTCTCTCGCGACACCGTAGTCTTCCCCAGCCTGCATCACAACCGTGCCGTACCCATATTCCACGGCTGTTGCGACGCACGCGAGGATCTCTTCTCTACTCATCCGGTAGCGAGTCAGTTCGCGATTGCCGGCGTTGAGGCCGCAGTAGCCGCAGCACCTGATGCAGTGGTTTGAGATCTCCAGCAGTCCCCGCAAATGAACGGCGTCCCCGACGCTCTGTTCCCGCACGGAGTCCGCGGCCCGCCACAATTCCTCCAGCTCATGAGGGTCTTCGGTACGAAGCCATCTCAGGATGTCTTGCTTCTGAAGATTCATGCCCGCGGTCAAATCAACTGCTCCGTAGCGCCCGGTCCAAATCATCGATCAAATCCTCGACATCCTCAATGCCCACGGACAGGCGGATCGTGCCGTCGGTGATGCCGATCTTTTGCCGCTCCTCAGGAGTGAGGCTCGCATGGCTCATCGTCGCTGGATGACAGACCAGCGATTCGACGCCGCCGAGACTCTCGGCGAACAGGAAGATCTTCAGGGCCTTTACGAACCGCCGCACCTGTTCGATTCCGCCGTCCAGCCGGAACGTGACCATCGCGCCGAAACCGTCCATCTGGGCCTTGGCCAGCTCATGCTGCGGATGGCTGGGCAGGCCGGGATAGATGGCCTGCCGGACCTTGCAGTGGTTCTCCAGGAACTCGGCGATCGCCCGCGCGTTGGCTTCGTGTTGTCTCATGCGAACGGCCAGGGTCTTGAGCCCGCGCAGACTCAGCCAGCAATCCCACGGGCCCGGCACCGCCCCGGCGGCGTTCTGATAGAACTTGATCGCCTCGTACAACTTCTCGTCGCTGGTCAGGGCCGCCCCGCCGACGACGTCGCTGTGCCCGCTGATGTACTTGGTCGTGCTGTGCATCACGACGTCGGCTCCCTGCGTCAGCGGCCTTTGGAAATACGGCGAGGCAAACGTGTTGTCGGCGACCAGTTTGGCCTCGCGATCGTGGGCGATCTTCGCCACCGCCCGCACATCGACCAATTGCAGCAGCGGATTGGCGGGCGTCTCGATCCAGACCAGCTTCGTCGCAGGCTGCATGGCGTCCGCGAATGCTTGCGTCCGGGCGCCATCGACGTATGTGAAGTTGATTCCCCTGGGCCGATAGACCTTCTCGAACAGTCGATACGTCCCGCCGTACAGATGCTCCGACGAGACGACGTGATCCCCCGCTTGAAGAGTGGAAAGGACTGCGTCTGTCGCCGCCATGCCGGAGCTGAACGCCAGGCCGAACTTCGCCTCTTCGAGAGAAGCGAGGCATTCTTCGAACGCGTTGCGAGTCGGATTGCTCGATCGCGAGTACTCATACTTCTGCGATTTGCCGACCTCGCCGAAAACGTAGTTGACTGTCTGATAGACCGGGACGACGATTGCCCCGGTGGTCGAATCGGGCTCCTGGCCCGCATGAATCGCTCTCGTGGAGAACCTCATCTCTTCCCTTTCTTCTGCGTCTGCTCCGTCCAGAAGTCAGCCAGATCGATCCGCGATATGAACCCGAAGGGGCTCGGGCCGCGAGTCACGACCACGCCGTTGTGCCCGGCCATGAGCAGGCGGTACAGTCCCGCGACATCCGTGTTCTCAGTCACCTCGACCATCGCCAAGCCGATTCGATCCTTGACGCTGCCGCCGGGATTGAGACTCTCGACCTTTGCCCAGATGGTCACCGGCAGCGCCGCTGTGACTTTGGTCAACCGAACCAGGGGCGTGTGCCCGATCGTTTGGAGGACGTTGTCGTGCCTGTTCGATGAAACCACCGCTCGTCTCCGCTGTTTGCCTGTTCCTGCGACCGAATCTACGCCTGATCCAGGTCGGCAAACAGCACCGAAGACAGGTACCGCTCGCCGAAGCTCGGCAGGATCGCCACAATCACCTTGTCTTTGTTCTCCGGCCGCGAGGCGACGATGTCCGCCGCACGAAGCGCGGCGCCGGAGGAGATGCCGACGAAGAGCCCTTCCTTGTCGGCCGCCCGCCGGGCCCACTCGATCGCCTCGGCCTGGTCGACCGCCACGACTTCGTCGACGATCTTGAGATTGAGAACCTTGGGGACGAAGCCCGCGCCGATGCCCTGGATCTTGTGCGGGCCGGGCTTGATCTCCTGGCCCGCCAGGGCCTGCGTCAGAACGGGGCTCTGCGCCGGCTCGACCGCGACCGCCTTGAAACTGGGCTTGCGAGACTTGATGACCTCGGCGATGCCGGTGATGGTGCCGCCGGTGCCGACGCCGGAGATCAGGATGTCGGCCTTTCCGTCGGTGTCCCGCCAGATTTCCTCGGCGGTCGTCCTGCGGTGAACCTCGGGATTCGCCGGGTTCTCGAACTGCTGCGGGATAAAGGCCCCATTTTCCGCCTCGGCGATTTCGGTGGCCTTCTTGATGGCTCCTTTCATTCCCTCGGCGGCCGGTGTGAGAACCAGTTCGGCGCCGAGCGCCTTGAGCACCTTTCGTCGCTCGATGCTCATCGAGTCCGGCATGGTCAGAATCAATCGATATCCGCGAACCGCGGAGACGAAGGCCAAGGCGATGCCGGTGTTGCCGCTGGTCGGCTCGACGATCGTCGCGCCGGGCCTGATCCTGCCTTCCCGCTCGGCCGCCTCGATCATCGCCACGCCGATCCGATCCTTGACCGAGGCCAGCGGATTTCGGCTTTCGAGTTTGGCCAGGACCGTGGCCCCTCGAATCAGCTTGTTGACTCGCACCAGGGCCGTATTGCCGACCACCGCGATGATGTCTTTGTAGATATTCGCCATATTCCATCTCCTTTGCCATTCGTGACGGCGTTGCTTGTCAGGATCAGGGGCCGCCAGAACATCCAGAAACCGGCAATCGTCTTATTGGCAGCCCACGTCAGGTCCATGAGTTGGCCCTTTCGTAGCCAATACTGCCCAACGCGCCGCCGAGTCTATCATCAATACCCTCGATGAGAGGGCCGCCGTCGCAGCCGTCGATCGTGTGAAAAGGCGGTGGCGGCGATTCCATATGCGTCCGACTATCACGTTTGATGCCGCGAGTCAAATCCTGCGATCCAATTCATAGCGACAAGCATATATCACTATGTTCATTAGATTAGTGAACATTTCCGTCGTTGTCAACGGTTTTCGCTAAATAAAAAGGTGCGATCGAACGCAAGTTTAGAAATCACAAGGCCTTAAGCAACGGTTTTCTGACGAATACCGTCAATGTCCATTGACTTAATGAGAATTATCTCGCACAATTGGAATAGCTGAGGACAAGGTGAGTATCGGAGTCCAAGAGGCAGATAGGAGTCTTAGTTGAACCTTTCCCAGAAGTGCCAATATGCGGTTCGGGCTGTCATGGAGCTGGCAAAACAGTACGGCCACGGACCAATCGCTATTAACCAGATTGCGACGAATCAGGCCATACCTCAGCGATTCCTCGAGAACATCCTCAACGATCTGAAACCCACGGGTCTGATCGAATCGCGCAGAGGCATGCAAGGCGGCTACCTGCTGGCCAAAGATCCGGCGGCCATCACGGTCGGCGAGGTCATCCGCCTGGTCGATGGCCCGCTCGACCCGGTCAGATGCACCGGCGATAAGAACAGCGCCTACTGCCCGCTGAAAGAGAGCTGCGCCCTCATCCATCTTTGGAACCGCGCCAAGGCGGCTGTAGAGGCCGTGTATGACGGCGCCACCTTCCGCGATCTGGTCGAGGAAGAGAAGAAGCTGAGCAAACCGTCGGCCCTCGATTACAGCATCTAGGAACAACCTGATGTCCCCCGCGGCTACGAGGAAGTCGTGAGCTGGGTTGCGAGAACCACCTTCAGGACAACGCCCGTCGGCTCCGCATCGCGGACCTCCACGTATCCTTCGTGAGCCTCTGCAAAGCGTTTGACCAAAGTCAACCCGAGGCCCATTCCCGTGGTCGGAGACCAGCCTGACGATGGACCTCTGTATCGGCCGTCATCGTCGCATCGGTAGAATTGCTCGAAGACCTTCTTCTGTTGGTGGCGAGGGATGCCCGGGCCATGGTCCTGGACCTCGATGACAGTGAACCCCGGCTCGCTCCGCGTCCGCACCGAGATCGTCTTGTCCGCGGCGCTGCGCGCGTACTTCACTGCGTTGTCGACGAGGTTCACGATGATTTGCGTGACGGCGTCTTTGTCGAACCGGGTCTGTCCGGCGGCCGCAAGGTCCGTTTGAATCGTAAAGCCATGCTGCTCGGCGTATGGCCTCATCATCTCGACGACCCCGGCCACGCACTCGTCGATGCTCCCGAGTCGAAACGCATAGTTCTTGCGGCCCTTCTGCAGCCTCGCGAAGTCGAGCACGTTCTCGACCAGCCGGCTGAGCCGTTCGCTCTCTTGACGCATGGTGCGGTGGTACTCGTCGACTTTCTCCGCGGATTTGACCCAGTTCTTCTCGAGCATCTCGGTGTACATGCGGATCGACGTCAAAGGCGTCCGCAGCTCGTGCGAGACTGCGGAGATGAAATCGTCCTTCTTCTGCGCGAGCATCGCCTGGGCCCGCACGTTGTGCCAGAGACTCAGGAGGGACAGCCCCACGGCCGCGACGACGATCGCGATAATCGCAAGGTAGATGCGACGAAGCTCGCCGATGCGCCGGACAATCCACGCGGGATCGGTCTCAACGAGGTTCAAGACAAGATCGCCGAAACCGAAATCCAAAATCGCGGTGTACGCCGCACCGCCCCCCGCGTCACTCGCCTGACCATCCGCCTTCCGCACCTGCGGCAACTCAAACCCCATTCCCTCGCGCACGAAGGACCGAGCCGACTGCTTCACCTCGGCCACGAGCCTGGACTCATCGAGTTGAAAGCCCTGGAGCAAGTGGCGATTCTCGATCTGCACGTGCCGCAGCAGAAAGACCTGGCCGCCGAAGACCGACTCCGCTCGGTTGGGATCGGGGACGACCAGAGGCACGAACGGCTCCACGCGGACCTGCACCGTGTCTGCGAGCGCCGCGTCGTGATCCGCCTGTTGTGCAGGCGAGACAGACGGAATGGGAGCATCCCTGGGAACTTCCCGTTGTTCGCTGGGAGCCTGAACAGCCTGTCCCGAATTCCCCTGCGGTTCTGCGGTCTGCACCTGATTGAAATTCGCGATCATCCGCTGCTGCTGGAACACCTGGGCCTGCTGAGTATCCTGCTTGAGGCTCTCGATAGGATAGGCTTTGGCTCGCTGCGTCTGTCCCTCCACAAATCCCTTCTTCCCCGTGGGGGCCTGGACTGCCGCGTCTCCGTTCGCGACGGCAACAGGCGGTATCGCCGCGTTCTGCTGGACGGCGTCTGCCTCCGTCGCAGGCAGCTTCAGCGCGTCGGCGTGCAGCGAGATCGAGGGGAACACGTTGTACCGAATATTGGAGAAATGATCCTGGACCGCCTTCGCCAACGTGCCGCCGACCTCGGAGCCGGTCGAGCCGGCCGGGTAATATGGACTGACGAGACTCCCATCCGGGTCCACCTGGAAATAGCCATAGGCAAATCCGTTCGACAATTGATCGGCCAGAGGGGACCGCAGCATCGGCAACTGCGCCGAGTTGACGATGTTCTCAGGGACGTACGAGTACAGATAATCCGTGTACTGACGCTGCTGCTCGACTCGCACGAACTCGTCGAGCTTGCGTTTGACATCCTGGCGGACCTGCTCGGCCACCTCCGCGAATTCGCCCAGCCGGGCGCCCTCCAGGCCTTGCGACCACTTTCCGATGGCGTGGAAACCCAAGCCCCCCAGTCCGCACACAGCGGCGACAATGACGGCGGTCAGGATGATCAAGCGTCTGTACATGAGCGATCCGAGCTCATAAATCCGAATATCGAAACTCGAAATCCGAAACAAATCCAAAGGGCCAAATAGCCAATGACCGAAACGCTGTCGCTCCCCGGATGCTCCGTTTTGAATTTCGAGCTTTGGTCATTCGCGTTTGTTTCGGATTTCGGATTTCGATATTCGTGCTTCTCTTCATGCTTTTCCGGCGTACTTGTACCCCGCGCCGCGGACGGTCTGAATGATCTGGGGATTGCCACAGTCCGGCTCAATCTTGCTCCGCAGCTTCGCGATGTGCACGTCCACAGTCCGGGTTCCCAGTTCGCTGAACTCGTCGTTCCAGACCTGCCGGTATAGTTCCTCCCGGCTGACCACGCGGCCGGCATTAGCCGCGAAGTACTGAACGAGCGAGGCCTCGCGTTTGGTCAGGTCGATGTCGTGTTCGCCACGCCGGGCCTTGAGCGACGCCATGTCGATCTCCAGGTCGCCGAAGAGGAAGGACTGGCCCACTCCGCGAGCCGGGTCCGTCCGCCGGAGCACCGCCCGAATCCGCGCCAGCATCTCCTCGAGCGAGAAGGGTTTGGTGACGTAGTCGTCCGCGCCGAGATCGAGGCCCTGGACCTTGTCTTTCTCCTGGCCCTTGGCCGTGACCATGATGAGGGGAGTCTGGAGTCCGCTCTGCCGCCATCGGGAACACAACTGCTCGCCGCTGATGCCCGGCAGCATCAAGTCCAGCAGGATCAGGTCGAATCGATGTCGCTCGACCAATTCCGCGGCCTGCGGCCCATCGCACGCCTGCGACGCCTTGAAGCCGTGGAATTCGAGGAAGTCCGTCAGCGCCGTCCGAATCGCCGGCTCGTCTTCGACCACCAGGATGTGTGCCTGTAGCTCCATGCGAGTCCTGTCACATTAAGTATAGGCTAGAATCCCGGCGGACATTTGTAAATGGTGTGTAAAAAAGCTGCTCAACGATTCGGCTTGGGCTCCGCGACTTTCAGCAACGGCATCCGGATCTCGCTTTTCATCTTCGAGTAGTCCCCGGCCCGTGCGTTCGTCAGAAAGACCTCCGAGGGCCCTTCGGCCGGCATATAGCCATTCTCATGCATCCACACGTACAGCCGCTGACGAATCGGCTCCGCGGTCGCCTGTCCCTCGGGCTTCACCGCAACGACGGCTTCGACGCCCGGCAGTCTCTTAATATCGGTGAACTTGCCGAGCGTGCCTGCGAGTTTCAGGGCATCTTCGGCCACGGGAATCCGGATCTCCGTAAGCCAGTGCTCGCGGGGCGTCGTAGCCGGGTTGTTGAGGTACATGAAGGAAATCGTTCCTCTCGGGTACACGCCCTTCTGTGCGGCCGCCGCGATGGTCTCGCCGATCGTGGCGCCCACCTTGTCGAGCGGGCCCCGATGGATCGTATACAGAACCACGCATTCCGGCAACTGGCGGACCTCGATAGGAGCGTCTTGCGGCGTCGACTCCGCCAGGATCGCACCGGCGACCACGATCACCGCGAGAACCCCGGCAGTTCCCCAATGCATCACAATACTCATGGC
>JBDKUU010000038.1:0-4079 GCA_039679525.1 Phycisphaerales bacterium
GAAATGGGACAGGTCTCGTGAGTCTGTCGGACGGATCACGGGTCACGGGTCACTTCTCGCGGCCCTGCGGGCGGCGGTTCTGCGTTCGGAGGCGATAGAGGCGCTCCGTGAAGCCGCCCTCGGCTTCGAAGGCGGCGGCCTGGGCGGCCAATTGGTTCTTGAGCAGGTTGCGGCTGAGGTTCAGGAGCGAGAGGGCGGCGTTGGCTACGAGTTGGGGGGAACTCGGAACGGACGCGGGCGGATTGCCTTCGGTTTGCACGGACCGGCACGGACGACCGCGGACCTTCACGGACTTGCCGGTGGCGAGGGCTAGCTTTCGCTCCTCTTTGACCCAGACCTGGATTTCGCCCAGCGTGGCGCATCGCCTGGCTTTGAACCGCAGCAGGGCCGGGTGGTTCGGCGGCCATTCTTCCAAGCCCCGCTGGCGGAGGTAGTCCTGATAGTCCAGGCGGAGTTCTTCCTGGCTGGCCTTTGCCACGCCGGTGAGTTTCAGTTCCGTTTTCTTCGAGGTGCCGGAGGCTTCGCTGCCTTCGACGATGTTCTGCGTGCCGGAGCGGGCGGCCTGCACCATTTGGTCGTGGGTGCGGCTGCGCTTGTCGATGTAGAGGTCGCAGAAGCGCACCGTGACGTCGTAGATCGATTGGGAGACCTGAAAGCTCTTGAGCTTGCGGTATCCGCCATGAGGCGGAATCAGCGGCTCTCGCTCACTCATCGCTCTTCCTCCGAGGCAGGTCCGTGTTTGTCCGTGTCGGTCCTTGCTCGTCCGTGCGGGATCATTATCGCCGGATCTGCTCCGGAAAGCAAACGGAATCGATCAAAGACAATCCGCGGATCTTGTCGCGGGGATTTCGGAGAACGCCTGGCTCAGGCCTGTTTCCGTAGCAGGGTTTCAGGCAGCAGGCGGGAGCGGGCTGTCACCCTTTGGCCAGCTTCTTCCAATCCATGTCCCACTGCCTCCTCAGCCTCTCCTGGAGTTCCTGCGAGCTGCCTGCGTATGCCTCGAGGATCGGCTTGACGGCTTCCACGGGGGCCTTGGCCCATTTCTGACGCTCCGCATACGTCGCGAACTGCGTCTCGTGGACCTTGCGCCGCCGCCCGTTCTGCATGTAGTCGAACCCGCCGTCCGGCCTGCAATGGGTCTTGCCCAGCATCGGCGTCGTCGGCGCGCGGGAGTCGTCGCAATACCTGGCTCTGGCCTCCGAGATCAGGATGAATCCCGGCAGCCTGCTGTCCCAGGGCTTCTCCCTTCCGTTCGAGAGGCCGGCTCGCAACTCCGTCGAGCCGCAAGGGATCTTCCTGGCCGCCGTGCGTTCGGTCGCGGTCAGGAACCACTGCTCCATCCGAAGGAGGTCCTCCAGTCCCACGACGTGTCCCTCGGGCGGGACCATCACTTCCGGCAGGTCGCAGTCCTGGTAGTAGTCGCGAACCTCCAGGGCCGCATCGACCGCTTCCCGCATCACCTTCTCGTTCATGGAATGATGGCCCTTGAGCATCATATTCCTGCGGTAGTAGTTGATGTGGTCGTAGGTCTTGAGCGTGCGTTGGGGATCGTAGGCAAAGTCGTAGAAGATCTTCGCGGCGTCCTGCATCTTTCGCAGCGATTGCTTGACCTGTGCATCGTCGTTCATAGTGCCCCCTGTGGGAGGCAACCGTCCGCGCGACGGTGTCGCCGACTGCGACGGATGGTCCGCCCAGTTCTCATCATACCACGATCGGTTCACCAGCACAAGGGCGACTTGTCTATCCGACGAAAAAGCCCCACACGGACTGTCAGAATCCCGATCCCGGCCAGATCCGGGTCCGCCGCATGGCAGGCTCGATTGTCCCCCTCGGGGAAAGGGGAAATGCCGGGTTTCTCTCTTGGCGAGGCGTTTTGGAGCGTGGATGCGTGCCGGGGAGTGGACGGATGTCCTCGGGTGCAACGCGAACCGGGCGACGAAACTCGCGGTCGCCGGGCAGGGCAAGGAAATCCCGCGCAGGGCCCCGATTCCCATTGACTAATCAACCGTCAACAAGGATTGTTTTGCTGTGCACGAGGACCGCGTCGGTTCGACGATGACAGGGAACAGATGAACAGGTACGGATACTTGCGGACGGTGGAAGCGTGGGAACGCGAAGAGGGCAGCGACGGGCCGCTCGGGGCGACTTGGGTGCAGAGCGAGCAGGCCTGGAACTTTGCCCTGTACTCGCGGCACGCGACCGGGGTGACGCTGCTGCTCTATGGCGACACGGATTTCACCGAGCCTGTGCTCTCGCTGCGGCTCGATCCGCTTGCGAACAAGAGCGGGCGGATCTGGCATTGCTTCGTGACCCGAGCAGCCGCACCGGCGGCCAAGTATTATGCTTACCGCGTCGAGGGGCCCTGGACTCCTGAGCAGGGGGACCGATTCGACGCGCAGAAGATCCTGTTCGATCCGTACGCCTGCAACGTGTTCTTTCCG
Source organism: Phycisphaerales bacterium (assembly GCA_039679525.1). GTDB lineage: Bacteria > Planctomycetota > Phycisphaerae > Sedimentisphaerales > Anaerobacaceae > PLanc-01. Next base: position 2,442 of record JBDKUU010000038.1, read on the forward strand.
CCGGAGTTTTCGAGACAGGCCGCGATGCAGCCGGGGGCGAACGATGGGCGTGCGCCACTTGGAGTGCTGCCTTGCGAGGAGCGGCCGGCCGCCGGGGACGATGTCCCACCGCCCCGGCATACCCACGACATGGTCATCTACGAGCTGCACGTCAAAGGCTTCACCGCTCGCAGCAACTCCGGCGTGCCGGCGAAGAAACGCGGCACGTTCCTCGGGCTGATCGAGAAGATCCCGTACCTCCAGGAACTCGGCGTGACCGTGGTGGAACTGCTGCCCGTTCACCAGTTCGACCCGCAGGAGGGCAACTACTGGGGCTACATGACGCTGAGCTTCTTCGCGACCCACCAGGGTTACGCGGTGCGCGACGCGGCGGCGGAGTTCCGCCAGATGGTCCGGGCGTTTCACCGGGCCGGCATCGAGGTGTGGCTCGACGTCGTGTACAACCACACCTGCGAGGCCGACGAGGCCGGGCCGACCTATTCCTATCGCGGCATCGACAACGGCAGCTACTACCTGCTCGACCCAGAGGGCCGCTACCAGGACCACAGTTGGTGCGGCAACACGCTCCGCTGCGCCCACCCCAGCGTCCGCGCCCTGATCTGGCGGAGCCTGCTCTATTGGGGCGATCGGATGGGCGTGGACGGCTTTCGCTTCGACCTGGCGTCGGTGTTCGCCCGCGACAACTGCGGCAACGTCGACACCGACGCGCCGCCGATCATCGCGGAGGTCAGCGAGCTGGGCGTGCGGCTGGATCTGTGCCTTGTCGCGGAGTCGTGGGACGTCAGCGCGTACCTGCTCGGCCGCAGTTTCCCCGGCCTGACGTGGCGGCAGTGGAACGGGCAATTCCGCGACGACGTGCGGGCGTTCGTCAAGGGCGACGAGGACAAGGTCCCCGCCTTGATGCGGCGGCTGTACGGCAGCGACGATCTGTTCCCCGACGGGCCGGGCGACGTGTACCGGCCTTACCAGAGCATCAACTTCGTCACGGCCCATGACGGCTTCTGCCTCTACGATCTCGTGTCCTACAACGAGAAGCACAACGAGGCCAACGGCCGCGACAATCGCGACGGCGCAACGGACAATCGGAGCTGGAACTGCGGCTGGGAAGGCGACGAGAGCGCGCCGGCCGAGGTCATGGCGCTGCGCCGCCGGCAGGTCAAGAACTTCTTCGCTCTCTTGATGCTGGCCAACGGCACGCCGATGTTCTGCGCGGGCGACGAGTTCCTCAACACGCAGCACGGCAACAACAACCCGTTCAATCAGGACAACGAGACCACCTGGCTCGACTGGTCGAAGCTCGACAAGAACCGGGACATGTTCCGCTTCTTCCGGCGGATGATCGCGCTTCGCAAGAGCCGCCGGTCGATCGGCCGCAGCCGCTACTGGCGCCAAGACGTGCGCTGGTACGGGGCCAATGGCGACGTGGACTTCAGCCCTCAATCGCACAGCCTCGCGTACCGCCTGGCGGGCGGGCGATTCGACGAGGCGGATCTGTACGTGATGATCAACGCCTGGTGGGAGCCGGTGCGATTCCACGTTCAGGAGGGCGGGGCGGGCGACTGGAAGCGCGTCGTGGACACCGGCCGCGTCAGTCCGCAGGACATCGCGGAGCCGGGGGGCGAGTGGCCGGTCGAATCG
>JBDKUU010000039.1:0-3151 GCA_039679525.1 Phycisphaerales bacterium
TGGGGCCGTGGTCGCTGACCAGCCTGGGAATCGGCTGCGTCATCGGGGCGGGCATCTTCGTCATCATCGGCTACACCGCCCACTACAAGGCGGGACCGGCCATGGTGGTCTCCTTCGCGATGGCCGGCCTGGCCTGCATCTTCTCCGCCTTGTGCTACGCGGAGTTCGCGTCGATGGCGCCGGTGGCGGGCTCGGCCTATACCTACGCCTATGTCACGCTGGGCGAGCTGTTCGCCTGGATCATCGGCTGGGACCTCGTGCTCGAATACACCGTGGCCTCCGCGACGGTCGCTCACGGCTGGTCGAAGTATTTCCAGAGTCTCATCGGCATGTCGCCGTTCAACCTCGCCGTGCCCAAGGTCCTGTCCAACGCCCCCGTGGATTTCAACCCCGCGACGGGCAGTTTCGTGCCCACCGGCAGTTGGCTCGACCTGCCGGCCCTGGCCATCGTGGCTGTCCTCACGATCGTGCTGGTGGTCGGCATTCGCGAGAGCGCCCGGTTCAACAACACGATGGTGGTGGTCAAGGTCGCGGTCGTGCTGTTGGTGATCGGCGTTGGAGCGTTCTATGTCCATCCGGCCAACTGGCAGCCTTTCGCGCCCTTCGGGTGGGCGGGCCTGAGCCTCTTCGGCAAGCCGCTCTGGGGCCAGGTCAGCGCCGACGGCACTCCCGTGGGCATGCTGGCCGGGGCGGCGATGATCTTCTTCGCGTACATCGGGTTCGATTCGGTTTCCACCCACGCCGAGGAGGCCCGCAATCCGAAACGCGACGTCCCCTTCGGCATCATTGCTTCGCTGTTGATCTGCACGGTCCTCTACATCGCCGTGACCTTGGTGATCACCGGCATGGTCCCGTCCAGCGAGATCGACGTGGACGCTCCGGTGGCCAAGGCCTTCGAGCGGGTCGGCCTGGTCCGGGCGCAGTTCATCATCTCCGTGGCCGCTGTGGCCGGCATCACGTCGGTCATGCTGGTGCTGATGCTCAGCCAGCCCCGCGTGCTCCTGGCGATGGCCCGGGACGGCCTGATGCCGGAGAGCTTTTTCGGGGCCGTGCATCCCCGCTTCCGCACGCCGTGGAAGTCGACGATCCTCACCGGCTTCATGGTGGGGGCCCTCGGTGCGTTCGTCCCGCTGGGCGTTCTGGCGGAGCTGGTGAACATCGGCACGCTCCTGGCGTTCGTCATCGTGTGCCTGGCCGTACTGGTCATGCGATACATCCACCCCAAGGCGGAACGGCCGTTCCGCTGCCCGGGCGTTCCGTACATTCCGATTCTCGGCGTGATTCTCTGCCTGATTCTGATGCTTTCACTGCCGTTCGGCAACTGGGTGCGGCTGTTCGCCTGGATGGTGATCGGCATGGGCATCTATCTTCTCTATGGCAGACATCATAGTGTCCTGGCTCGTCGAAGAATGGCCGACCAAGCCGCCAGCGCGGGCTGCGAGCCTCTGACGCCCTGACGAACGGACGTGCTCAGTCCGTGCGCAAAGCAGCGGCCGCACCCCCCTCGGGGAATCCACGGCGGATTTGACGTGAACTGGCGCGGGCCGATGGTGTATAATGCCTTTGCCAGGAGTTTGGGCCGGCTCCGAATAGATGAAAACAGGCCTGCAGGTCGAATGCCAGGTGCTCGGGAGAGTCGTGCGAAACGCGAATCACACCGTCGTATTGATGCTGCTGTCGCTGGCGACGCTGAATATGCCGCAGGCGGCCGTGTTCTGCATCGGCGACGACGGGCACATGGCGATCGAGCCGGCCGGGCACGACCACTGCGCGGATGGCTCGCACCCTCGCAATTACCGACCGACCGGCATCGAGGCGGCGGCGCATTCGCACATCGGCAGTCCTCAAGGTCGGCCCTGCGTCGATATCCCGATCCCCGCCGAGTCGAGCGACCATCGCTTCGCATCGCAGAAATCGAAGCTCGTCCCGACACAAGCGGCGGGTCTTGCGGCTGCGGTCGAGACGCCGTGGACCGTCGATCTTCTGTGCTCTTTCGAACCGGCATTCTTCCCGCCATCCGTCTCCCGCGACGCTTCGCCTCTCTGCGTCGTCCTGCAGGTGTGATCTCCCCAATCGTTGAATCGTGAATTCGAGCAGGGCGGACGCCCGGCTTTCCGGCCCGGTCTGCCCGCAGATTGCAGATTCATGCTCGCCCTTTCCCGGCGAGCGCCTCGTCGATTGTGGGAGCACCTTCCATGCACCGAAAGGCATGCATTCTTTTCCTCATGGCTCTGGCCGCGTCGGCCGGCTGCCGGGCGGCGGATGAGTCTTCCGCCGGCACGCGCCGGGCCCTCGCTCAGAATGGGCCCGTGAACCCGCAGAGCGTTCAAAACGACCACGAAACGACTGCCGAGCCGACCGGCGCAATCACGTTGCGCGACGCCCTGGCTCTGGCGATGTCGCGCAGTCCCGAGTTGGGGATCTATCCCTACGAACTTCGAGCGGCCGACGCCCGCACGCTGCAGGCGGGGCTGCGACCCAATCCGGTGCTCGGCGTCGAAATCGAGGAACTCGGCGGCAGTGGAGACCGCAGCGGTTTCGACGGCGCCCAGACGACAGTCCGCGTCGATCAGCCGATCGAGCTCGGCGGCAAACGCGCCAAGCGGACCCGCGTGGCGCAGCTCGACAAGGAGCTGACCCAGTGGGACTACATGGCCGCCCGGCTGGACGTGATCCGCGAGGCGACCCGGGCCTTCGTCGCGGTGCAGGCGGCGCAGGACCGCGTCGCTCTAGCCCGCAAGGTGGTCGAGCTTTCTGAGCAGGCGCATGGAGCGGTTGCCCAGCGGGTCCAGGCGGGTCGCGACTCGCCGGTGGATGAACTTCGGGCCTCGGTCACGCTGTCGAGCAGTCGGATCGAGCTGCAAAAGAGCGAGAAGACCCTGGCCGCCGCACGCCACGCTTTGGCCGCGGTCTGGGGCGGCAGGGCGGCCGCTTTCGATGAAGCCGCGGGCGATCTCTACGAGGTCTCGCCGCCGGCTGTGCCCGCCGATCCGTCGGCCGCGATCGGTGGAAATCCCGATGTGGCCCGCTGGGCGTCTCAGGAACAGAGACAGCGTGCGGCTCTGCGTTTGGAGAAAGCCAAGGCGACGCCCGACATCACGGTCGGCGGCGGGCTCCAGCGGTTCGAGGCGACCGACGATTCGGCGATGGT
>JBDKUU010000040.1:0-2383 GCA_039679525.1 Phycisphaerales bacterium
CATGTAGGGTGGGGCTTGCCCCACCGCCTCCTCGATCGCGGTTTTGGTGGGGCAAGCCCCACCCTACGAGCCGAAATGTGCCGATCACGAAGCCAGCAGGGCCATCGCGATCCCTGCGGCGACGACGCACAGAGCCGGCGGCAGCACCTTCAGAATGATCCGAAGCAAAGAGGTCTTGAAGTAGCTGGCCGACAGCGCCAGGCACAGGTGGATCGGGCTGATCGCCAGGCCGAACACAACGCCCGCAAAGGCCAGCGTCTCCATGCCCAGCAGCGTGCCGTCCCCCGTGTGGATGAACGGCGTCAGAAATGGGTACGTGATCGCCACGGTCGGGGTGGTCACCCCCGTGCTGAAACTCACCAGGAACGGCAGTACAAACACCAGCAGCAGAGGCGGCATGTGAACCTGCTGGAAGAACATCACGACGGCTTCGACCGCCCCGCCGGCCTCCAGGTTGAGTTTGAACCACAGGGCCCCGAACAATAGCAGCACGATGTCGGCTTCCCGGGCGGCCTTGAAAATCCCCGGCCAGCGTCGCGGGCTCACGCGGTGGAGCAGCAGCAATCCGATGATCGCCAGGAAGATCCCGATGGCCGGCGGGACGTTCAGCTTCACGTATAGCACAGCGGTGAACAGGATGGGCCAGAACACGAGGACCAGGTCCTTCACATGTGAAGCGACGCTCGCCCGGGCTTCCATGTGCTCCGCCTTTCGCGGCGGAATCCCGGCCAGCAGGAGAAACACGACGCCTGCGATCATACCCGCAGCGGCAAGGGCCGCGTGATGCGCGACAATCTTGCCCGGCGAGACGCTCAGCATGGTCACGATCAAGGGCACCGCCGGGAACAACGGCCAGATGGGCTCCCACTGATGGCGGAAAAAGAAATTGATGGCTGCGACGCGGCTTCGCTCGACGCCGATCTTGTCGCCGGCCTCGCGGACCATCGGAGCCGAGAGCATGATGCCGCCGGGCGTCGGCAGAAGGCCCATGACCAGCGGAATCGCGGCCAGGGCCACCCGCCGGCTGCGAAACAGGCCGTGCATCGCGGGGATGAGCCGTGCCGAGAGGCCGATCTGGCCCATCGCCTCGCCCACCACGTTGACCAACAGCAGGAGCACCGTCAACGAGACGAACAGGTACGGCGTCGTCTCCGCGAGCGGGCGGTCATGCCACTCCGTCGCCAGAAACGCCCACATCTCCCCGGGCGTCACGCGCAATAGAATCGCCAGCAGCACGGCCGAGATCGTCATCGCTTTGCCGATCCGGACCCGCAGCCGCAGCAGGACCACCAGCGCCGACAACGACACGAGAATCGCGATTAATGCATACATCCGAGAGGTCGCACTCCAACCGAATTGGCGAGGTGTCGGAACAAAGGGGACTATTATCGCGGCGTTATCCCTGCTAGTCAACTGAGCAGAGAGTGTGAAGCGACGATATGACTGTGCACGTTCTCGGGCATCCGGCGGCTTTTGCGATCGGCGGGCATTCAAAGCACGACGGCAGCATGGTTCGTAGTGACGCCGCAAGGCGCTATCTTCGATTCTGCGCCTCGTAAAAAGCCAAGAAAGAGAAGATATGCCCTGACGGGCACACCACGCACAGGTTGCCCTTGATTCTGCACATGCCGGGGATCTGTCGCAAATATGCGAAGATGGGAGCCTATGGCTGGGCGACCAGCGACGCGCCCAGGTGATAGGCGTCTCTCAGACGCTGCGAGTCCTTGCGAATCGCGCCTTTCTCTCCGACGCCGGGGGCGACAACCGTGCCGGCCAGATTCATCTCCAGATACCCAAGGCTCTTCTGGAAGAAATCGACGACGGGCCGCCAGGTCTCCTCGTGCGTCTCCTCCAGCACCACCGCAACTGCCGCTCGTTTGCCTCGCACCATCGGCCGGTTGGCTTCGCTGTTGAAGTACACAAACCGGTCGATGAACGCCTTCATCAACGCGGTCGGTCCGTACCAATACACGGGAGTCCCCAACACGATGATCTCGCTGGCGGCGATCTTCCCATAGAGGGCTCGCATATCGTCGTCCTTGCTGCACGGGCGGCCCTGCCAGCAGGCATGACAACCATCGCATTCGCGAATGCGCAGATCTCCCAGGCGAACGATCTCGACGGTCGCCCCGGCCGAGGCGGCTCCTTCGGCGATGCGGGAAACCAGGATCTCCGTGTTCCCACCCCTGCGGGGACTGCCGATAACAGCAAGCACCTTCGACATATTCTCTTCCTGTGAGATGAACCGTCCGTGGCCCGCATCGATGCCCGGTCGCACACGCAGCCGTGCGAGCAACATGCCTCCCATGGTGAAGAGCAAAGAGGGAATCGTCAACACAAATCGCGTTCGAGGCGACGGAACGGGGTGCGTGACCGCAGTTGC
>JBDKUU010000041.1:0-6006 GCA_039679525.1 Phycisphaerales bacterium
AATGCGGTCCGGCCGGGTATACCTCGAGCCGGGCAAGGCCTGCGGGCAGCACAGCACCAAGAATCACGAGGAGCTGCTCGTGTTCCTGAGCGGACGGGGCGAACTGCTCCTGGGCAACGGGGATCGCCTTCCGGTCGGCGCGGGGAAGGTCGCGTACATCCCCCCGGAGACGCTCCACGACGTCCAGAACACCGGGGCCGGACCGCTAACCTACATTTACTGCGTCGCGCCGGCGGCCGACTGACGAGGAGTATAACCCATCGGGCATGTCCGGCTCACGGAAGGCGATTCTAAGTGGCGAGGCTATCAGGCGTTAGGGCAATCCCTGCCGTTGCGGATTCGTCTGTCGTTTTTCCGGCGCAATCTCTTGCCAAATCCGCGCCGGCGGGGTATGATGGCGATTGTCATACGCTCTTTTCTTCTTACATCTTGGTTCTTTGTTCGGAGACGGTTCTATAGACCATACCCATGTTCTATATTCAGGTAATGCAAAACCGTCTCACAAGAGCCGCGGCTGATCACCACGGCTCTTTTTCTTTGACATTCGCCTCGGCACTCACAGCCCACAATAAATCCGCCCGCTCAAGCGTCTTGCTTGGGGATGACGAAGAATGGAGTGGGCGCGTCGTCGCACACTGCGATCTTCAGACGCGGTAAAGCTCTTTCTCATCGGGACTTGCACGACAACCACACCAAGGTCGGCAATTGCGTCAGCCGGACGCCCGGTTGACTTGGGGGCCCCCGATCTCTACAATGAACGGTGGCTGCAACAAGGGTTCCTGTTCTTAGGAGAAAGCCTATGGACTCCGGGAATGACAGCCAGGTATGGCGATACAGATGGCATATCGCGATCATCGCAGTCGCTGTTGCAGGGGTGCTCCTTTTGTCGGTGTTCACCGACATTTTCGAAAAGGCGGAGAGCCTCCGGTGGCCCGTCATCCTCATGGGAGGAGGAATCCTGCTGGTGGCCATCTTGATCATGCTGGCGAGGATCTCTCGGATCGGGGACACGCTCAACGAGTACAACGCCAGGCTGGAAGAGGCGAGCAAAGCCCTGTGCAACATCCGCGACGGGCTGATGCAGATCAACCACAGCACGCGAATCAGCGACGCCGCCAAGGCCATCGCATTCCGCGAGGAAGACAAGCGATCCCTCCGCGAGGCGGTCTTCGAACGGCTCAAACAGAACGATTTCGACGGCGCCTACGAGATCGTCGACGAGATCGAGAATCGCTCGGAATACCGGCTCCTGGCCGAGCAGCTTCGCCGGCAGGTGGACGATTACCGCAATGCAACCGAGGATGAACGCGTCGATCAGGGGATCGTCGAGGTCGAGCGGCTGTTCGACGCCTGCCAATGGATCAAGGCCAGCCTGCAAGTCGAGTCGCTGATTCGGGCCCATCCGCAGTCGGAAAAAATGAAATCGCTTCGGCAGAGGCTGGTCGACCGGAAAGAAGAGCGAAAGAGAGTCCTGCTGGCCGCATGGGACGACGCCGTGACGCGTCAGGAGACGGACAGAAGCCTGTCCATCTTGCGGGAATTGGACATGTATCTGACGCCGAACGAGGCCTTGGCCCTGCAGGAGGCGGCCAAGGACGTCTTCCGCACGAAGCTGCACAACCTGGGCGTGCAGTTCGCGATGGCGGTCTCCGACAAGCAGTGGAACAGCGCCCTGGACATCGGGCAGCAGATCATCAAGGACTTCCCGAACAGCCGGATGTGCGGCGAGATCCGCGAAAAGCTTCACGTGCTCCGGCAGAACGTAACGATGCAGAACAATTGATCAAGAGTTTGAAGTTTCAAGTTTGAAGTTTCAAGCGGAAGAGCCTGGTGCGCTGAGCCTCTCACTTGAAACTTGACACTTCAAACTTGAAACCTGCTTACTGGAAGTCGAAAAGCGACTGCGTCTTGACCATGGTGACCTGGTCGGGGTACGCGGCGAACGTGTGAATGTGCAGCTCGCTGCGACGGGCCTCGAAATCGATGTAGCAGAACGGCTGGAGGCTGTCCACTTCCAGCTCGGGGAACTTCACGAACACCCCGCGATTGCGAGCGAACCGCTCCAGGTCCGTGTGGCTCTGGCGGTACAGATTCGGGCTCATCTTCTCGATCTGGAAATCGGTCATGTAGCTGACGCCGCGACTGAGGGTGCACTTATGGGTCCGCGGGCCGCGGAACTGGAACCGCTCGACCAGACCCCGGTGCGGCAGCAACTGCCCCGGCGAGCTGACCACTTCGCTCAGACACACGTCGCCCGCAAACACGCTGACCACGTGGGTACAGCCGGTGACCCAGATCAGGGCCTCGTACTTCTCGGTCTTGAGCTGGCGGCTGGCGTAGATCTGGAAAAGCTCCGGATGCAACGGCCGCTGGAACAAGCTGAAGGTCAGTTGGTCGATTGCGACATTGATTTGCGGCGATTCCATAACGAATAACCCCGAAAAACACGCTTCGATCTTTGGATTTATTATACAGGAACCGGCCGCTCAATTCAAGTGCATTATCAGTACTGGGAACAGCGTTTTGGGCCCTTATGGGACGATTGTTTCGCAACCTCCGCACATCACAAGAGTAAGGAAAGACAGATTTTTTTCGAGGGCTCCGCGGAAGGGAAAACAGGCGTTCAACCCGCCTGCTTCGCGAAGAACACGGCGTTCACGATGGTGGCGATAATGTCGTAGAAGGCGTGGGTCCCGGCGGTGATTCCGAAGCCCCGAATGGCGAAGAGAGCGGCAAAGTAGACTCCCGCGAGCGTGCGAAAGCCGAACTCCGTCCAGTTGAATGGAGCGCTGCGCCCCAACTGGCCGTCGACCCAGACGATGTGATGATGGGCGCTGAACAGGGCCGCCGAGATCATCACGGACAGGACCACCGCGTTCTGATGACCCAGGCCGATCAGGTCCTGGAACAGCATCATCAGGACGCAGATGAGAATCAGGCGAAAGACCAACTCTTCGTAGATGCCGGCGCCGACGCCCGTGACGATGTCGGCCATGAGAGACCGCTGGGGCGGCCCGGCGGCTCCGAGATACCCGGGGACCACGATCCCCCCTCCCGGCGAACAGCCCGACTGCTCGGCCGCACACGCGACAACGCGCGGGCCGGCGCCGCCGAGCTGCGAGACATTATCGGAGTTCGCAGGCGGGCTGTTGAACATCAGGCTCAGGATGATCAAAGGCACGGCCAGCGAAACGCACTCGAAGAGCATCGGCGTGTAGTCGCCCAGGCAAAAATACCATTGCTTCCGCGAGGCGATCTGCAGGCCGATCAGGATGATGATCACGAACACCGGCGGCGCGATCCAGGCGAACCGGGCCCCCGTGCCGAGGTGCCGCAGGAGATTCTGGAGCCATACGAAAGCCACGACCCGCACCTGAACCTGGTTCAGGACGTCCGTATTGATCAGAATCGTGCCGAGCTCGTAGAAGATGATGAAGGGCAGCAGGAAGGCGATGGCGTAGATCGGCCGGCTCGTCCGCTCGAGGTATGAATCGCGGGCGAAATTGAGCAACTGAGCGGTCGCGTAATCCTTTTTGTTCTTTCGGCCGGCCATCGCCTGCGATACCCTTTCGCGGTCCTGTACTCCTTTCGCACGACCCCCCGGATAGTCGTTCCGGTGAAATCTCCGGGAGTGTACTTCAAACGAATGATGATTACAATAGGTCCGAGTAACGTTCGAACCCGAGGTCGGGCCGACGCAGTAGTTCCTCTATCACGATGACATGGGAAAACACGACGAATCGCATGAGTACGACAAGAGAAAAGCTGCTTGAGATCTACCACCTGCTCCTCGATTTTTTCGGGCCTCAGCATTGGTGGCCCGGCGAGACGCCCTTCGAGATCGCCATCGGGGCCATCCTCACGCAGAACACCAGTTGGAGCAACGTCGAGAAGGCCATCGCCAACATCAAGGCCGCCGGCTGCCTGGACGCCTGCACGCTGCACGCGCTCGACATGGAGCAGCTCGAACCGCTAATCCATCCGGCCGGTTACTTCCGCGTGAAGTCCAAGCGGCTGCGGAACTTCACGACATGGCTGTGCGAACGCTACGGCGGCGACATGGCGGGCCTCGCGGACATCTCCACGCGTCGCTTGCGGGAAGAACTCCTGGCCATCTCCGGCGTCGGACCCGAGACCGCCGACTCGATTCTGCTGTACGCCCTGAACCGCCCGATCTTCGTCGTGGACACCTACACCGCCAGGGTGATGGTCCGTCACGGCCTGATCCCCGCCGAGGGCCTGGACTACAGCCAGTTGCAGGACCTCTTCATGTCCAACCTGGAGCCCGACGCGGCCTTCTTCAACGAGTTCCACGCCCTGTTGGTCATGGCCGGCAAGGACTACTGCAAACCCCGCCCGAAATGCGAAGGTTGCCCCCTCAATCCCCTGCCGCACCGGACCGACGTCGAGTACGGCGATTGACCCTCCTTTGAGACGGGCGGCATCTCCAAACCATACGCCAGAGCCCTGACCAAAATACGGAGTGTCGTAAATTAGTCTTGACTATCTTACGATACTAGCGAAAATGGTCGGTATGGGTATTCGATCCCGGATCTACGATAGCGTGTTGAGGGATCACCTCGGCTCGCAGCGTCAGATGGCGATGGTCTGCGGCCCTCGACAGGTGGGAAAGACCACGACGTGTCGCCTGTTGGCCGACGCGTACCTCAACTGGGATAATGGCGACGACCGGGCGTTGATCCTGAGGGGGCCCGCTGCCGTGGCCGAGAAGCTGGGGCTCCAGCGTCTCAGGGCGTCTCCCCCCACGATCCTGTTCGATGAGCTGCACAAGTTCAGCAGGTGGAAGCAATTCCTCAAGGGATTCTTCGATACGTACGCCGGACAGACCCGTATCCTGATCACGGGCAGTTCCCGAATGGACATCTATCGTCGCGGCGGGGACAGCCTGATGGGACGGTATCTCCTCTACCACATGCACCCCTTCACAGTGGCCGAAGTAGTCCGACAGGACCTGCCCGATCCGAACCGCATCACTCGCGATCCTCGCGTCATCTCAGAGGACGACTTCTCTGCCTTGCGGACCCACGGCGGATACCCGGAGCCGTTCGTCAAACGGGACATCCGATTCACCCGCAGATGGCGGGCCCTGCGCATGCAGCAATTGCTTCGCGAAGACGTCCGCGATATGACTCAAATCCAGCAGTTGAGCCAACTGGAGACCCTGGCGGCCCTTCTGTCCGCACGGTCGGGCCGTCAATTGATCTACAGTAACCTGGCGGCTGAGATCCAAACCTCGGTCGATACGGTCCGCCGATGGATCGCGACCCTCTGTCATCTGCAGATGGGTTTCCTCGTCAGGCCCTGGTTCAAGAATGTCTCGCGGTCCCTTCGCAAGGAGCCCAAGTGGTTCCTGAGAGACTGGTCGGGCATCGACGATCCGGGTTCACAGGCCGAGACGTTTGTCGCCTGCCACCTGCTCAAAGCCGTCGAGGGCTGGACGGATCTGGGACTGGGGGCCTTCGACCTGGCGTACCTGCGGGACAAAGAGCAGAGGGAGGTGGATTTCGTTGTCATCCGCGACGGCAAGCCATGGTTCCTCGTGGAGGTCAAGTGCAATCAGGATACGCTCAGCCCGGCCCTGAAGCACTACCAGGATCAGCTTCGCGTACCCTTCGCGTTCCAGGTCCTCATGGAGGCGGATTTCGTGAAGGCCGACTGCTTCGCGGCAAATCACCAGCCCCTGATCGTTCCGGCCAGAACCTTTCTTTCTCAGTTGCTGTAAGGCTGTGCCGCAGCCCTCCGGCCCAACGAGTTCCACGCCCTGCTGGTCATGGCCGGCAAGGACTATTGCAGGCCCCGCCCCAAGTGCGAGGGCTGCCCCCTCAATCCCCTGCCGCACAGGACCGAGATGTATCCGGATTGACCAACAGTCTCTCATCTGCTATACTGGTTCTTGATGAGTGATGTCTTGGTGCGGATCAAACGAGCGGTCTTGGCAGGCCATTATGCATTCAGCGAGAAGGCTCGGGTGGAGATGGAGGCGGA
>JBDKUU010000042.1:0-8507 GCA_039679525.1 Phycisphaerales bacterium
GAACTTCACGTGGCCCGCATCTTGATCGAAATAGACTACTTCCTCTTTTACACCCACGCCAACTGAGGCAAGCCTCACATCGAACGTTCTCTGGACTAGGAAGGCGGGGGCATTTGTAACATGAATATCGAGCCAGTCGGGCATGAATCCTTCAGGGCCTGTGACTTCCGTGGCCCATATGAAAGGGCGGCTTGAATTTGCATACTGGACCTGTGAGAAATGGAAAGATACGGTCGAGACAATGAGGGCAAGCACCGCTACCGCAAGTGGGATCCACTCAATCAGCCAATGCTTGGAGGGCGGCAGGTTGCGAATGATCACTTGCAGCGGCTTGGTTGACTCCTTGCTGTCATGCGGTATTCGCCATCGGTCTCTTCCTTCAACACACGCTCGGATGGAATAACGAGCAGACCTCGGGACGGTCTAGCTTCTCCCCGTTGCCTATCCCGTTTCGCCCGGCACTTGGACTGGCAGGACTATGTCACTCATCTGGACTTCGCCAGACTCGTCCGACACGACTGGAATTGCCAACCATATGGACGGAGTAATATTGACTCACTTGTTCTGGTTCGCTTGGGCTCGGGCTTGGAGCCAGCGTTGCAGGGAGTTCTGCTTCTCCCCGGACCGTCTGCCGAGCAGCATGCCCTCAATACTGATGTCCTCGTCCAGGTCCGGCCAATGAATGCCGACGCCGTCGCCGATCAATCGCCAGTTGCGCCGTTCCTGTGGTGTCCCATGCAGCAACCGCGGGTACCAAGCCAGAGGAACAGAGAGCGTTCGGCCGTCGGCGAGATCGACTGTCAACGTGTCCTCTGTGACACTCACGTCCAGAGCCTTCACCGGCTGGGGCCTACTCACCGAAGTACTCATTCCATGCCTCTACAAAGCGTGCCTGATTTTCTTCGACCAACTGCTGGATTCGATTCAATTCTTTGCGTTTGAATCCGCCGCTGCTCTCCAGTCGGACGGGTGCAAGCCAGAACTTGGCGACATGCTCGTCACGCTCCACGTGAACGTGAACCGGCTCATCCCGGTCCCCGGAGAAGAAAAAGAAACGATACGAGCTTACGGTCAAGATCGTAGGCATATCCGTTTCCGATGCGGCTACCTTTCACAGGACCGGTTCACTGTCGCCTGTGCCGTCATTTTAACACGATGCGCCGGGCGAATCAATCGGCTCCGCCGAGTTCCGGGGCCGGCTTATCTATTTCGGTTCTGTAACAGGCATGGGATTTCCCGATTTGTGTTCGGGTTCTGGGCCGAACGTTGCGATGGGCTCACCCGACTGACTCACTTGTTCCGGTTCGCTTGGGCTCGGGCTTGGAGCCGGCGTTGCAGGGAATCCTGGCTTTCCCCGGACCGTTTGCCGAGCGGCATGCCTTCGATACTGATATCCTCGTCCAAGTCCGGCCCGTGAATTCGGGAGTCTTGCCCTTGCTATCCAGGAAAACGCCCATTCCCCGTCCGCGTCGGTTCGGGCATCGTGGAGGCGGACCTGTATCGAAAGACCTGGACACGCGCCGGCAAGGAGAATCGATGAAACTGGAAACCGAATCCGTTCTGCAGAAGATCCCCTACGTACACGAAGAAGCCCATACCATCTCTCGCGGCATTCATGCCGGCGTGCTCAAGGGCGGTCGAGCGACCCGCAAGGCCGCCGACGTCCTGCACGGCACCTGGATGGGCCACCCGCTTCACGCGGCTCTGACGGACTTCACGATCGGGGCGTGGATGCTCGGCAGCATCTTCGATTGGATCGGCCTCTTGGGCAAGTCCAAGAGCGCTGAGGAGGCCGCCGACCAGATGATCGACATGGGCAACGCTTCCGCCTTGCCGACCGCGATGGCCGGCTTGATCGACTACTCCACGATTCCGAATCCCGCCATGACCACAGGCGCCACGCACGGGCTCTTCAATGCCGTCGGTTTCGTGGTCAATCTGTTCTCCGCCTCGGCCCGCAGGTCCGGCCGGCGATCCCTGGCTGTGGCCCTCTCCACCGCCGTCTGCGGCGGACTGCTCGCCTCCGCCTGGCTGGGGGGCGAGTTGGTGTATCGCTACAAGGTGGGCGTCAACAGGACGCCGAAGCCCAAGGGCCCTGACCACTGGGAACCCGTTCTGGACGAAGGCGAGTTGATGGAGGATGTGCCGCAGCGCGTCGAGGTCGAGGGCGTGCCGGTCCTGTTGTATGCGCACGAGGGGACCATCTACGCCATGGGAGCCGTCTGCGGGCACGACGCGGGCCCTCTGGACGAAGGTTCCTTCGACGGCGCCGAAGTCACTTGCCCATGGCATCAGTCCGTCTACGATGTCCGCGACGGGTCGGTGGTGCACGGCCCGACGTGTTATTCCGAGCCGGCCTATGATGTCCGGGTGTTCGACGGGAAGATCGAGCTGAGACTCAGGGATTGAGCTTCGCGGGGTGCGGGGCGAGGGAGAGGATTGCAGTGTGCCCGCGTGGGCTCGGCTTGGGGACCGCCATCTGAAACTCGTCAGGCGGGCACACCTGCTATCGTGGGGTCTATCTTCGGCGGATGCCGGTTCTTCGTCTGCCGCCGCCTCTTCGGGGTCGGTGTAACGCGGCCGACTTCTTCTCTACCGGTTTGGGCCGGACGATCTCGGGGGCCGCCCAGTCGAAACCTTCACAGGTCTCGAACTCGAACTCTTTGCCGATGAACTTCTCGATCTGACGGAAGTTCTTGTCCTCATCAGGGGCAACGAACGTGAGGGCGTCGCCCGTGGCTGTGGCTCGTCCGGTCCGGCCGATGCGATGGAGGTAGTCCTCTGCGTAGGCGGGCACGTCGAAATTGATGACGTGCGAAATGCCATCGATGTCGATCCCCCGGGCTGCGATGTCCGTGGCGACCATCACCTGGTACTTGCCGCGTCTGAAGCCGTCCATGGCGCGCTCTCGCTGACTCTGACTGCGGCCGGAGTGCATCGCGACGGATTGGATGCCTGCCTTTTCGAGCTTGCGATGGATCTTGTCGGCTCCGTGCTTGGTTCGCGAGAAGACCAGGACGCAGTCCATCTGCCTGTTGTGGAGCATGTGGAGCAGCAGGTCCAGCTTGGCCGTTTTATAGACCGCGTAGAAATGCTGCGTGATCGTCTCGATGGGGTTTCGCGGCACGCCGATCTGGATCATTTCCGGATCCTTCATGATCCCGGCGGAAAGCGCCTTGACTTCCGGCGAAATCGTGGCCGAGAAGAGCATCGTTTGGCGTCGTGTGGGCAGTGCGCCGATGATCTTCCGTACGTCCAGGATGAAACCCATGTCCAGCATGCGGTCGGCCTCGTCCAGGACGAGCACGTCGACATGCGTCAAGTCGATGGTCCGCTGTCGCATGTGGTCCATCAGGCGGCCGGGAGTCGCCACGACGATGTCGACGCCGCGACGCAACGCGGTGAGCTGCCCTTTGATGCTCACGCCGCCATAGACGGCCACCGTCCGCAGGGAGGTGAATCGGCCGTACTCGCGGATCGACGCCTCCACCTGCACGGCCAGCTCCCGCGTCGGAGTCAGGATCAGCGATCGGATCACTCGAAGGGAGTTCTTCGATCCGCCGCGGTGTGCCGAGGACTCTGCCTCGGTGGGGGCCTCGTGGCTGAGGCGGTTGAGAATGGGAAGCACGAATGCGGCTGTTTTGCCCGTGCCCGTCTGGGCGCAGCCGATGACGTCCCGGCCGCTCACGGCGGCGGGAATGGCCCGCGACTGAATTTCGGTCGGGGCGGTGTAGCCGGTCGCAAGAATCCCTTGGACCAGCGGGTCGGTGAGACCAAATACCCTAAATGGCATTAGTTGTTCCTAAATGAAAGTGAATGTTCGCGCTTCGCACCTTGCGAAACGCGTTGCTCCCGGAGGAGCTGAAGACGGAGTCCGTTCCATCGTCCTGAGCGGCGGCGAAAGTCGCGGTATCAACGAGAAGCGACCGGCCGGAGGTCAAGCTTGTCCTGCTCGACCTCCGGGGCCGTGATATCGCGATATTGACGGCGAACCGAGTATTGCCGCCGTACGAATGTGTTGGCGTCTGGGGGAAGATGAACGGGTTGGAGGGTTGAAGATGGATAAAGACTGAAAGACCTTTCTACTTTCTCGAAGCCAGCTTCTCACGGCGGTGAGCGATGATCTCTTCGGCCAGTTTGGTCGGGACCCGGGCATAATGCGACATCTCCATCGAGAAGGTCGCCATGCCCTTGCTCAGGCCGCGGACGATCGTGGCGTAGCCGAACATGCTGGCCAGCGGCACCTCCGCTCGCACGACGGCGCAGGTGTCCCGGGCCTCGGTCTCGACGATGATGCCTCGACGGCTGTTCAGGTCGCCGACGATGGGTCCCTGGTATTCCCGCGGCATCTCGACCTCGACCTTCATGATGGGCTCCATCAGGCAGGGTTTGGCCCTGCGGAAGGCCTCGTTGAAGGCGTCCCGGGCCGCGATGCGGAAGGCCATCTCGCTGGAGTCTACCGCGTGGAACGAGCCGTCGTCAAGGCACATCTTGCAGCCGACGACTTCGTAGCCCGCGATGGGGCCTTTTTTCATCGCCGCCTGGAAGCCCTTGTTCACGGCGGGGATGTACTCGCCGGGGATGCGGCCGCCGACGACGTTGTCCTCGAATTCGTAGGGGGCTTCGCTGCCCGGAGGCAGGGGAACCAGCCGCCCGACCACGTGGGCGAACTGGCCGGAGCCGCCGGTCTGTTTTTTGTGCCGGTAGTCGTACTTGGCCTCGACGGTCGGGGACTCGCGATAGCTCACGCTCGGGGCGCCGACGGTGACGTTGGCCTTGTACTCGCGTTTCATCCGCTCGACGTACACATCCAGGTGCAGCTCGCCCATGCCGGCGATGACGGTTTCGCCGCTCTCGTGATCGGTCGAGACGCGGAACGTCGGGTCTTCCTTCATGAAGCGGTTGAGAGCCTTGCCCATGCGCTCCTGGTCGGCGTTGCTGGCCGGGACGACGGACAGGCTGATCACCGGGTCGGCCACGAAGATGCTTTCGAGAGAGTAGTTGACGCCCTCGCCGCAGATCGTGTCGCCGTTGGCGCAATCCACCGCCAGCAGGGCGGCGATATCGCCGGGACCGGCGTCGGCGATGTCCTCGCGGTCGTTGGCGTGCATGCGGACGATTCGGCCGACGCGGAGCGTGCGGCCCGTCCGGGCGTTGCGATACTGGCCGCCCTTGGTGAGTCGGCCCTGGTAGACGCGGATGTAGCTCAACTGGCCGAACGGCTCGTCGGTGATCTTGAAGACCATCGCGGTCAGCGGGGCTTCCGGATTGGCCTCCAGGGGCGTTTCGGTGCCGGCGTTGTCGTGGTCGCGGGCGAAATAGGAGCGGTCCAGCGGGCTGGGCAGGTAGTCGCAGACGGCGTCCAGCAGCGGCTGCACGCCCTTGTTCTTGAACGCCGAACCCATCATCAGCGGCACGATGTCGCGGTTGATCGTCGCTTCGCGGACGGTCTGGCGGATCATCTCCAGACTGACGGGCTTCTCTTCCAGGAGCAGCTCCATCATCTCGTCATTGAACATGCTCAGGGCTTCGAGCATCTCGTGCCGGGCCTTCTGGGCGGCCGCTTCGTAGTCCGCAGGGATGGGACCACGGACGATGTCCTCTCCGTCGTTTCCTTCGAATGTGATGGCTTCCATCGTGATCAGGTCGACCACGCCCTGGAAACTGTCGGCGATGCCCATGGGGATCTGCAGAGGCACGACGTTGAGGCCCAGCTTCTCTCGAATGTCCCGGCGGACGCGGTCGGGATCGGCGCCGGTCCGGTCCATCTTGTTGATGAACGCGATGCGGGGCACGCGGTACCTTTTCATTTGCTGATCGACGGTGAACGACTGGCTCTGGACGCCGCCGACGGCGCACAGGATCATGACGGCCCCGTCCAGGACGCGGAGCGACCGCTCGACCTCGATGGTGAAGTCCACGTGGCCGGGGGTGTCGATCAGGTTGATTCTCTTGCCGCTCCACTGGACCTGGGTGGCCGCGGAGGTGATCGTGATGCCGCGTTCGCGTTCGAGTTCCATGTAGTCCATGGTGGCGCCGCCCTTGCCGTCGCCGTCATGAACCTCCTGCATGCGGTGGATTCTTCCGCAATAGAAGAGGATACGCTCGCTCAAGGTAGTCTTGCCCGAGTCGATGTGTGCCGAGATACCGATGTTTCGAATCTTGCCGATCTTTTCCATAACTCCAAAACCATCTTCAAACACAACTCCGGGTCCGGCCGCACGATCTTGCGTCAAGACCCCAACCCGTCCGCCTGCCGAAGCGCCTAGCGGCTGGGCACTCTTCTTGTACTCCTCGCTCCCCGGATAGTCGCTCGCCGCGAATGCGAGCCTTGCAGTGAATCCCAGGTGAAGAAGCCGCGTTACCCCCCGTCCATCACCAAAGCGAGAACGAAGAAGAATTGTACAGATGTATCGGCACAAATGCAACTGGAATTGCGTTATTGTTACGATAATTCGGGGGAGGGGTTCGTCACGGGTTTTCGCACTTTTCTCGCATTTTTCTGTTGACTTTTGAAATCCGGCGATATAATGAAAATTGCGAAGGCGGACCTTCGGCGTCTTATTATATCTGTTTGCCATCATATTATCCAACATTTCATCCTGGTCCGGGCTTCGCGAGAACCGGCTGTACGTGTTGGGAGAAAGTCATCTTCGAGTCATTCTAGTTCCGCCGTGCCCTTGAGCCGATTTTGAGTTTTCTATCCTCGGCGCGAGGGGGCATGGTGAACGTACGCCGGTCCCACGGGCTCCCCGGGCGCAAAATCCGCGTTCCAGGCCCCCCAAACACCTCTGGATTCTATGCTGAAGACACTGCGCCTTCAGCGGTTATCATTTGATCATCCAGATTCTGGAGGGAACGGCCATGAACCATATCCGAAGTGGCGTCGTCGGGGGGGTAATCTGCGCGGCAGTCATCCTATTATCCTGTGCGGGCGCACTGGGAGCCGTCGAGTTTGCCGGGGGGACGGGGGAGCCGAACAATCCGTACCAGATCGCGACCGCCGAGCAGTTGATCGCCATCGGCTCGGACCCGAACCTGGCCAACAGTCACTTCGTCCTGACGGCCTCCATCGACCTGTCCGGCACGACTTGGTGGTCGCCCGTAATCCCATGTTTTTATGGCAGCTTCGATGGGAACGGCTTCGGCGTCCAAGGCTTCAAGGCCCGCGGCCTGGACTCCATCGGCCTGTTCGGCCAGATCCAAGCCACCGGCCGGGTAGCGGATCTCCGCGTGGTGGACGCCGATCTGACCGGGGTCAGCTACGTCGGCGCTCTGGCGGCGTACAACTGGGGGGCTATTTATGACTGCTCCAGCAGCGGAAGCGTCACGGGCGTGGGGCAGGACGTCGGGGGGCTCGTCGGACGCAACAGCGGGACTATCGCGGGTTCGTCCAGCGCCGGCGACGTGACGGGAAACGCCATTGTCGGCGGATTGGTGGGGACGAACGGAGGCATCCTGAAGGATTGTTGCAGCACTCCGTTTGCCCTGGGCAGCTCCGACGTCGGCGGACTGGCGGGCAGCAACAGCGGGATCGTCTCCGGATGCTATGCAGATGGTCACGTGATCGGGGCAAGCGAACTTGGCGGTCTGGTGGGAAACAACACGGGCGTCGTCTCCTGCTGCTACTCAAGAAAGGTCGTCATCGGGGGAAACAGCGCCGGCGGGCTGGCAGGATCCAGTCAGGGAACGATTTCCTCGAGCTATTCCACCTGCTGGGTGACAGATCAGGACGCGTCCGTCTACCAGCAACCCCAGCTTGGCGGGCTGGTGGGCAGGACCGCCGGCCGCTCCAACTCCGCGAAGGACTGCTACTTCCTGGCGCCTGCCGACAACGGCGGGCCGGACAACGGGGTCGGTGAGCCGCTGACGATTGCCCAGATGATGCAACAGTCCAGTTTCGCCGGCTGGGACTTCTGGGGAACCGACGTCGACGGGACCGGCGACCGCTGGTTCATGCCGGCCGGTTCGTCCCCGGTCCTGGCGTGGCAGACCGAGGTCACAGGCTTGCGAAGGGTCCCGGATGTCGCGGGGCTGACCCTGGAACGCGCGAAGGCGACGTTGAGTGCGGCCAGTTTTGTGCCGGGGGACGTCAGCTACGACTTCCATCGAACCCTTCCCGGCGGCTATGTCGTCCACGCGGAACCCTATTCCGTGGCCCCGGTGGGCGCGACCGTCGATCTGGTCGCCGGTTCAGGCAAGGTCTACGACTGGACCGCCAACCCGGGCGATGGATCCGAAGCCAGTCCCTATCAAATCGAGACGGCCGGTCAACTGGAGTCGTTGGGCGATCATCCGGAGCTCTGGGACAAGCGCTTCGTTCTGACGGCAGACGTGGACCTGGCAGGCAGGACGTACGCCACCGCCTTGATTTCCCCCGGCACGCACGATCCTACGGCCGGTTTCCTGGGCACCGCTTTCGCGGGCTCATTTGACGGACAGAGCCACGTCATTCGCAACCTGTTCATCCAGACGGAGTATCGGGGCTACGTGGGTCTGTTCGGCAT
>JBDKUU010000043.1:0-9757 GCA_039679525.1 Phycisphaerales bacterium
CATGACGGAACGGAATCCGAAAATCGTGGTCATCGGCGGCACCTACATCGACCTGGCGGTCAAGTGCTCCAACATTCCCTCGCCTGGTCAGGCTATCAGCGGCTCGTCGTTGGCATGCGGCCTCGCCGGTCCCGGTCCTATCCAGGCCGTGCAGGCGGCTTTGTGCCATTGCGAGGTCTCCCTGATCAGCAAGGTCGGCGGCGACGCCTTCGCCCAGATGGCCCTCAAGAGCCTGGCCGAGTACAAGGTGGACACCGAGTACGTCTTCTTCGCCGAGTCCAAGAACTCCGGCATCATCGTCACGCTGGTCAATTGCGAGGGCGAGAACGCCATCTGCCATTACACCGGCGCCAACAGCGCCCTGCAGCCGGCGGACATCCAACTGGCCGAGGAACGCATCGCCCAGGCGGACATCTGCCTGATCCACGGCTGCCTGCCCCAGGAGGCGATTGCCGCCGCCATCCACTGCGCGAACGTCCACCGGACGAAGGTGATTCTCAATCCCGCCCGGCCGATCGAACAGACGGACATGCAGGGCGTGGACCTGCCCTCGGAGTACTTCACGGCGGACGTCCTGGTGGCGAACCTGGAGAAGGCCGCCGAGATCGCCGACCAGGCGGCCGCGCACGTGCGCACGGCCAAGATGATCGGCTCGGACCTCGTGGCCCGCGGGGCTCACTGCGCGGTGATCACGATGGGCCGTCGCGGCTGCGTGGTCGTGGACCGCAGCGGGGCCGACCACGTCCCGGGCTTCGAGGTGGACTGGGTCGACCGCACCGGCAGCGGAGACGCCTTCGCCGGGGCGCTGGCCGCCTACTGCGGGGTCAAGCACGACCTGCGGGAAGCCGTCAAGTTCGCCGCCGCGGCCGGGGCGCTGGTCTGCACAAAATTCGGGGCCCTCGAGGCCCTGCCCTCCAAAGCCGAAATCATCCAACTCCTCCAGAACGAGGATATCGACCTGCTCCACCACGGCGAGTAGTGCCCCGTCGTTCATGACCCGTGACTCGCTTGAGCCCTCCGTAGGGTGCGTACCACGCACCATCTTCTCTCATTTCGCTCCATAGTCCCTGTTCCCGCCGAACGATTCCGCATGACCAGCCGCTTCGTCCCGCCCCAACGGGGCTGCGCGATTTCACAGGGTCTAGAGCCGGCGTCACCGCGGTTTCTAGGGTCTAGGGAGGAGGGCAGGCCCTTTTTTGCTATCACGAACGTGGTACGTAGAACCACACAGCCTTCCGCACTTTCAGGCAAACCGATTCGCAGAAATATCCCTACTGAACGACTCGGAATAGCAAAATTCGTGCATCTATCGGAGACCCCAAAACGGGTCTGGCGCACAATTTTTTTTATTCCTCGCCGGGCTTCAAGTTAAGTGCATTTCAACCTTCCGCCAAACACGAATTTTTCGACAAATTCGTGCAACATCGGGCAAGGGTAGAGGGACGCGTCAGTCAGAGCGACCTGGAAACGACCTGAAAAAAATGACACAGCGGAAAGGCGGCAGGACATGGCATTCGAGCTTGAGGCTTTCGACAGGCGGATCGACGCGGACTACCTCGACTGGCTGGTGGACGTGCACTCCGCCAACATCCAACAGCACTTCTCGCTTCTGTGGGACTACTACGCAAACCCCATGTCCGAGACCTTCGGGAGCAGCGCGGCCGATCGCAAGGTCAACGAGTCCGGACGTGGCTACGTCCAGGCGCAGGAGGCCGGTCTGCCTTCGCGAATCACAGGGCTCGCTCGTTCGCCGCACGGCGGAGTGTTCGGACCTCAGCCGGTGCGCGACATCCAGCGAAAAGAAGTGGTGATCGAAAACGACATCGCCTGGCGGGTGAACGCCGCGGCGGATTTCCTGTTCGGCAAGCCTGTCACGTTGATCTCCAGGGCCCCCGATGACCGCAAGCGCAAAGACATCGAGGCGATCCTAAAGGCGCTGTTCGCGGCCAACGGCGGCCCTGGCTTTTTCCAGGATATGGCAGTGCTCGGAAGCGTCTACGGGTTCGTCGATTGCTTCATCCGGGCGCCCCAGACGCAGGACTCGTCTGGGAGCTCGCGGCCTCGGCAATTCCTCCCCGAGGCCCCTTCACCCTCCGTACCTCTCGCGTCTCCCTTCCCGGGTCCCCGGCCGGATGATGCCGCCGGGGACCCTCTCTCCTCCGTGCTGCAATGGGCACAAGCGATCGATCTGGAACTGATCGAGGCGCCGAGGGCACTGCCTGTTCTGGATGAGGACGACTATCGAGCCATCCGGCTGTACGTGCAGCACTTCCACCAGAAGAAGAACACGATGAGCGGCCGGGGCTCGTTCCTTTCACGGATTCTCGGGGCGGCGGGTTACCGAAGCGACACGCGGCAGGTGGTCGCCGTGACGGAGATCACCGCGCCCGATCACTGGCAGCGTTACGAGGACAAGGAGCTGGTCGCGGAGGGCCCGCTGCCCTGGGGCTTCCTGCCGATCGTGCATATCCAGAACGTGGCCCAGCCTTACTACTACGAGGGCGTCAGCGACGTCGAGCCTTTGGTCCCGTTGCAGGACGAGCTCAACACGCGCCTCAGCGACCGGGCCAGCCGGATCACGTTCCAGTCGTTCAAGATGTACCTGGGCAAGGGCATCGAGGGATTCGAGAATAAACCCGTGGCCCCGGGCCGGATGTGGTGCACGGACAACCCGGACGCGTCCATCCAGGAGTTCGGCGGCGACCTGGCGGCCCCGAGCGAGCACGCGCACATCGCGGAGATCCGCGAGGCGATGGACAAGGCCAGCGGCGTGACGCCGGTCGTCGCGGGCATCCTCCAGGATCGACTCGGCAATCTGACCAGCGCGGTCGCGTTGAAGCTGACCTTCATGGGCATGCTCAGCAGGAACGAACGAAAGCGGCACACCTACGGCGAGGGAATCCGCAGAATCTGTCGGATGGTCCTGAGCATGCTCGACACGGCAGGGGTGTACGCGACGACCGAATCCGAGCGCGATGTCGAGATCGTGTTCCCCGGCCCTCTGCCCGAAAACCTGACGGAAAAGCTCCAGGAAGCGCAGATCAAGCGGAACCTGGGCGTCCCCCAGGAACTGGTCCTCAAGGAGCTGGGCTACGAAACGAAGTGACGATGACCGAGCGAAGCGCGTAATGCGCGCTCTTCAATCATCAATCACCAATCATCCATCATCAATGAAAGACGGAGTCCGTATGAGCGAGAGCGACGTGAACAACGATGCGAGCGACGCAGCAAGCCTGGCCGAACAACTGGCCCGGGCGAATGAACGGATCGCGCAGGTGTCCGAGGAACTCGGCGGCCTTCAGATCGAGCAGAAGCTCACGCACAAGCTCGCGGCGGCCGGGGCGATCGACCTGGAAGCGGCGGTGCTCGTGGCGAGGGCTCGGATCGAAGGCAAGGCCGAGGCGGACATCGACAACTGCGTGGCCCGCCTGAAGAAGGAAAAAGGGTACCTCTTCGGCGGACCGAGCCAGGTCGTGACTCCTCGCAAGACCGCCCCCGCGAAGGACCGAGTGACGCAGAACCAGGCGGCGCTCGAGCAGGCCGCCAGGCGGGCGGCCAAGACAGGCAGCCGCGTCGACCTGCAGCGGTACCTGATGTTGCGAAGAAGCATGATGTGACGGCGGGAGTTTCGAGGCGCAGACGCTGAGTCTGTCTGACTTCCCACTTCGCACTTCAAACCTCACACTTTTTTCAAGGAGAAGCAAGCATGGCATTCACCGGAAAAGCGACGTACACCGCGGGAATCGCTCTGCCCGAGCTGGCCGAGGACGTGGCGGACCTCATCGGGCTCATCACGCCCGCCGAGACGCCTCTGCTCGACGCGCTGGGCGACCCGCTGCGCGAGGCGACCAGCACGCATCACGAATGGCTCGAGGATGAGCTGCTGCCCAACAAGGACGCGATCAACGATTCCACGTGGACCAACCCCGCGTCCGACACGAGCTTCACCGTGGACCATGGCGGCCGGTTCCGTGACGGCGACCAGATCCAGGTCAAGGGCAGCAAGGAGCTCATGCTCGTCACGGCGGTCGCCGGCGATACGCTCACCGTGTTGCGGGGCTACGCAAACACGACGCCTGAGAACCTCGCGAACGATCAGATCCTCAACATCCTGGGAAACGCGGCCCTGGAAGGCCAGGACAGACCCAACGCACGATTCACCAACCGCGTCCGCTGCGGCAACTACACGCAGATCTTCACGTCGGCCGTGGAGGTCAGCGGCAGCAACATGGCCGCCAGCCAGCTCGGCCTGGCCAACGAAATGGACTATGAGAAACAGGTCCGCCTGCGTGAGATGGTCCGCGACCTCGAGAACACCGTGATCAACGGCGGCAAACCGGTCGCCGACGCGCAGGGCAGCGGCACGGTCCGCCGGACGATGAAGGGCATCCTGCAGCACCTGGCCACCAATATCTTCCACACGGGCGACAGCGGCTTCCCCACGGGCAACGACCTTGACGAAGCCAAGATCAACTACGTCCTGCGGAAGATCTGGGAGAACAGCAGCGGCAACGTGGATCTGATTCTCGTCGGCGGCTTCCAGAAGCGCAAGATCAACGCCTTCTGTTCCGAGAGCCGCAGCTACGGCCCCGACGACACGACCTTCACCGACATGGTGAGCCTGTACCAGAGCGACTTCGGCGTCTGCAAAATCGTGACGACGCGGCACGTGCCGCAGGACGCGGTCGTGTTCCTGGACTCGTCCCGAATCAGCGTGCTGCCGCTGACCGGCCGCAGCTTCCACTTCAAGCCGCTGGCCAGCTCCGGCGACTACGAGTGCGGCGAGCTGATCGGCGAGTACACCCTGGAGCTCAAGAACGAAGCGGCCCACGGTGTGATCCGTAATCTGACAACCAGCGGAGACTGATCGGTCCTCCCGACCCGGGCGGCGGAAGGACGCTGCCCGGGTCAATTCTGAATGTGCGGGACATGCGGTTGTGTAGGGTGGGGCTTGCCCCACCGGTAATCGTGGGACGGGAGAAATCGGTGGGGCAAGCCCCACCCTACGAAGATGAGGTTGCTTATGACGGTCACCTTTTCAAACGACGTTGATGTTCTGAAATACGAGCCGGCGCTGTTCGGAGAACTGCATTTGTCATCGCAGGTGCGGGCGAGCGGCACGGGCGCGACCCTGACTGGAACCATATTGACCGCGACGCAGGCGAACTTCGTCGCGGCGGGCGTCGAGTCCGGCGGAGTCGTGTACCTGAGGTCCGCGGATGGGACGCTGGATGGGGCGTACGAGATCGCCGCGGTCGATTCCGCGACGCAACTGACGGTCTCCGTTCTACGGGCCGAGACGACGAGCCCGGCGGTCGCTCCGCCGATCGAGGGCGAGGTCTCCTATCGGATCAGCACGCTCGAGCCCCAGGCCGTGGACGCCGCCCTGGAACTGACCCAGCACTTCGGCATTCAGCCTGGCGATCCGTCGAGCGGCATCGCAGCCGAGAGCCTCGTGGACACCGAGGGTCTGCGCAGGGCTTCGGCTTTCCTGGTGATCTCCAACGCCTATGCGACATGGACCGGCCGCGGCGAGGGCGAGTGCTTCTCGCACAAGAGCCGGCTCTACAGGCAACTCTTCGAGAAGGCCAGGCAACGGTGCCACGTGAGCATCGACCTCGGCTCCGACGGCGTGGCGGACATCCATCGCGTCGGCGGGGTCGTCCGGCTCGTTCGCGATTGAGACCCAATTCCAGGGGAAAGGATCAGCTATGAGCGTCACGCTGGACGGACAAGCGATCTTCGATGAACAGGGGCTGACGATCTCGGTCGGCAGTCCAAGCCGGGCTTCGCTGGAGCGAGCCGTCGCGGGACTGGATGACGTGTTGAGCATCGACCTTGGAGCCCGATCTCGGCAGATCCGACAGACGGGAGCCCTCCGCGCCGCCAGTCGGGCTGCGATGCGGGTTCGAGTGCAGGCGATTTCGAGATTTATCGACGGCCGGACGCACACCCTGGTAGCCGCCGACGGCGAGGCGTTCGGCGATCTCCGTATGGACAGCTTCGCGAAAATCGCGGAATACCCGGGCGGACCCGGAGTCGTCGCAGATTACGAAATCGTCTACACGCAGTTGGGAGGCCACGGCGATGCGACTTCATCGTGACGGCATTGAAGACGTTCGCGCGGTTCTCCTGCCTGACGCAATTGCGGCCGATGGTTGCGGAGCCGTCATAGGCGGCGCGGCGCTGGTGACGTGGCATTCGTCCCACGCGGCGATGCATCATCAGGTGTATCTCAACAACAGCCTGGCGGGAGCGACATTCGATGTCGAGCAACGGCAGTTGGTGGTGCAGCTCCCCACGTCGTTTCTCTCGGCCGTGCATGTGGAGGTCGTGGCCGTCGAGCCCGAGGATGCCCACTTGGATCTCAGCGACGAGCTCGATCCACTGCCGGCCGGCGGACGTGTCCGTCTGGTACTCTTGCGGAGCCAGGCTTTGCCTCCGAAGGCCCACTTCAATGTGTACTTCGACAACGGCTCGGGACACATCGACTACGACGCGCCGTTGAATGCTTCGCCGATCTCTGTTTGGCCGTGCCCACAGGACAAGGCGGGATTCGCTATGGCGGCGTTCGGCACAGACGACTTCGGGTACGATTCCGCGGCCTGCGTCGGTTTCGGCAGGGGCCGCCTGGGCGAGGGCCCCTTCGGCATGGACGCCGACGCGATCGAGTGGATCAGTCCCCCGTTGCCGCTTGGCCGCTACCGGTTCGGCGTGAAGATCGTCGACGCCTGCGGGAATGGGAGCGTCGCCGGCGAGACGGACCCGATCGCGGTCATTCCTCCGCCACAGCCGGCGGCCGCACTGTGCGTCGCTTCATTCAATCCACAGACGAACGAACTTGTACTTCGAATCTCCGATCAATGATAAGGAGAAGACCATGGCCGAGGCATATCCATCGGACAACGAACTGTTGAATCTTCAGTCGGACGCTGAGACGGGCGTCGAGTACATCCCGACCGGCACGGCGCCCTATTACCTTCACTTCCGCAAGCTGCTGCACCGGCTCCTGTTGGCCGTGCGCCGAGCGAACGACCTGCGAGTCTACGACGAAGGCGGTCTCGACATCGGCGTCAAAGCCGGCAAGTTCTGGCTGGGCGCCGACCTGGTCAGCTACGCCGGCTCCACCGGCAACACGCTGGCCGACGGGAAGGCCGCCATCTACGTGTATCTCGATTCGCAGGGAAACCTCGTCACGGACGAGTACACCGCGTTCCCGAGCATGGCGACGACCCCTCACGTGCGTCTGGCGCTCGTGACCACCTCCGGCGGCGACATTGCTTCGCTCGCCGATTGCCGCGGCGGGCACAACATCGTCGTCCCTCACGCTGCCGGCGGCATCCGCAGAGTCATCGTAGCCCATGCGACCAACGACGTGCTCGAAGCAGCCCAGTCGGGCGGCGTGCACACGAATCTCGGAGCGACCGGCGCTGTGACGCTGGCGCTTCCCGAGACTGCCCCGGCGGGGACTGAATTCACGTTTGCCGTCCAAGCCACCTGTGAATTGCGAGTCGAGCCGGGCACGGCCGCAATCTTCGATAGCAGCGGCCAAGCGGCGGGCAAGTTCAAGGCCGCCTCGTCAATCGGGGCGAGTCTGACCATCGTCGCGGACTCCAGCGGCGATTGGGCGGTGACGGCCAAGACGGGCACGTGGACACAGGAGTCGTAAGCATCTCTCGGAGAAGAAAGGCACAGAACCATGGCACATGAGATTCAAGCGGACTACCCGTCGGGCAGCTCGCTCTATGCGATCATTCGCAGTCCGTCGGGACAGGTGTGGCATCCCGCCGGGCGAGTATTTGAGGAGTGGGGCGCCGGCGGACACGGGGTTGACGACTACGACATCCCCTTGACCGACAGAAGCGGCAGCCGGCATGTCGGCAGTTTCGACGCCAGCATCCCGGGCGGATCTTACTGCATCCAGGTGTTCCATCGGACGGGAGCAAGTCCCTCTGACACGGACGCCCCTGTATGCAGTCGCGAGATCCTCTGGACCGGCGACGGTGAACTGACGGCCGTCAAGATGCTGGCGAATAAGTCGGTTCAGGACAGGATCACCGACAAGATTGATTACTACGACGATGACGGCCAGACCATCCTGCTCACCCTGATCCCCGACGACAACGAGGATAGTTGCTCGCTGACGCCACAGTAGCGGGCGGGTCTGCCGCGAATCACCATCATGTCAACCTCAACAGGAGCACGTACGATGGGCAGCTTTTCGAACTATTGGGAGAACGCAGTTCTCAATCACCTCTTCGGCAAAGGAGCCTACACGCCTCCGACGATCTACGTGGCGCTTTCGACAGCCGATCCGGGCGAGAGCGGATCGGGCCTCGACGAGCCCGAAGGCGGCGGATACGCCCGTGTCGCAACGGCGGTCGGCGACTGGAACGGCGCCAACGGCGGCCTGCTCGACAACGCCTCCGCCCTTGTGTTCGGCGCCGCGACGGGCGGCTGGGGCACAATGACGCATTTTGCGCTGCTCGACGCTGCGACTGGGGGCAACCTGCTCGCCCACGGCTCGCTGGCGACGCCCAAGACCGTCAATGCCACAGACACCGCCCGGTTCTCGCCCGGCGACTTGGAGGTGACGTTGGATTGATGATGGATGATTGACCGTCAATCATTGTCGGAGAGGTCCGACGCTCCGCTCCAATCATCCATCATCCTTCATCAATCATCGATCGGAAAGGTCTCCTCATGAGCGATATCAAAACCCAATACGGCAGCGCAAACCAGGCGATTGCCCTCACGATCAACGGCCTGGCAAACGATGCGAAACGCGAATCCACGGCTGTCGACAACTCGACGAACCGTTTTCTCGACGCCCTGGTCCAGGTGAAGATCGCGACCAACCCCTCCGCAGACTCCACCGGCGACAAGGCCGTCTACGTCTACGCATATGGGACAACCGACGGCGGAGCCACATGCTCGGGAAACGCTTCCGGCAGCGACGCCGCGTTCGGCGCGGACCCGCAACAGCTCGCCAACTGCCGGCTCATCGGCGTGACATACGCCCCGACGCAGAACAAGATCTATGAGTCGGATCTGATGAGCGTGGCATCCGCCTTCGGCGGGCTCCTGCCCCAGCGGTGGGGAATCATCGTCCACAACAAGACCGGACAGACGCTCAAGACCAGCGACTGCTCGGCCATCTATCAAGGTCTGTGCGTACAATCGAGCTGAGCCATGCTGATCAAGACGCAATCGAGAATCAAGCCGCCGATCTGGGCGACGGTCGACTCGGCCCATCCGCTGGCGCGCGGCCTTGCCGGCTGCTGGCTTCTCAACGAGGGCGCCGGAAGATCCGTGCGGGATCTGGCTGTCTCTGGCCACGATGGAATTCTGTCGGGCAATCCCGTCTGGTCGGCGGGATTGTTCGGTTCCGGCGTCGAGTTCGATGGCGACGACGACTGGATCAGTATGGGCGACTGCCTGGACCAGGGCGTCGACGACATCTCCGTGCTTGCAATCCTCAGGTACAACGCCGCCAACCAGCCCGACAATTGGAGCGGAATCCGGCTCGGCGCCGTGGTCGGCAAGGGATGCCTGGACGGCGTCGGCAAAGGCTACGGCTTGTTCGTGGAGACCGACAACCGGCTGCACTGGCAGATCCGCAACCAGGGCGCCCTGTTCACGGCCCCGTCCGACGCCGCTTTGAACGACGGCCGATGGCATCTGGCCGTGGGAGTATGCGACCGGGACGACCCCACGGGTGTGAGACTCTATATCGATGGCGTTCGTCAGAGCCAGA
>JBDKUU010000044.1:0-9213 GCA_039679525.1 Phycisphaerales bacterium
AGAGAAGCGGCCGGGCATGGATAAACGACGAGTTCTGCTGATTCATCCGTTGGGCTACGACGCGCGCAAGGCGGACCGGGACATCTCCCGCATGGCGAACCTCATGCCGCCGCTGGGACTGGCCGGCATCGCCGCCTACCTGGAGCAGCAGGGGTTCCAGGCCGACATCATCGACTGTTTCGCCCATCCGGATTCGGACGCGATCATCGACGACTATGTCCGCCGGCATCGGCCGCGGTTCGTGGGGGCGACCTGCACCACGGCGGGCTTCCTGGACGCGGCCCGCATCTTCCGGCGGGTCAAGGAGATCGATGCCGACACGTATTGTGTCGCCGGCGGGCCGCACGTGTCGGCTCTGCGGGAAAGCATTGTCCGGG
This sequence comes from Phycisphaerales bacterium, assembly GCA_039679525.1. GTDB lineage: Bacteria > Planctomycetota > Phycisphaerae > Sedimentisphaerales > Anaerobacaceae > PLanc-01. Next base: position 378 of record JBDKUU010000044.1, read on the forward strand.
ATTTTTCAGAAGTGGATTGCGTGGTCGTCGGCGAGGGAGAGACCCCGCTGCGAAGCCTGATGGCGGCCGACGGCGACCCTCGCGGCATCGACGGACTGGTCTATCGGGATCGAGAGCGGATCGTATTCTCGGGCTTTCAGAAGAATCTCCTGGACCTCGACACGCTGCCTCTGCCCGCGTATCACAAGATCGAGGGTTTTCCCCGGCGATATCAATTGCCGATCTTCAACTACCCCCGAACGCCGAACACGAGCTGCATCTCCAGCCGGGGCTGTCCGTACCAGTGCAGCTATTGCGATCGTTCCGTGTTCCGGCGGACCTTCCGCTACAATTCCGCCGACTATTTGTACCGGCACCTGCAATACCTCCAGGAGCAATTCGGGATACGGCATATCAACTTCTACGACGATCAGTTCACATTCAACAGAGACCGCGTGGACGCCTTCTGCCGCCGGATGATCGACGAGCCCCTGAAGATGACCTTCAACTGCGCCGTGCGGGCCGAGCACGTGGATCCCGACCTGCTGGCCCTGATGAAACGGGCCGGCTGCTGGATGATCAGCCTGGGGATCGAGACGGGCGACCCCGATCTGCTGTCGCAGCATCGCCAGAACGCGGACCTGGAGCTGATGAGCCGGACGGTCCGGGACGTCCATCGGGCCGGCATCCGCGTGAAAGGCCTCTTCATGATCGGCCTGCCGGGCGAGACGGAGCAGAGCTTCCGTCGAACCATGCAGTACGTGTTCTCCCTGCCCATCGACGATCTGAACGTCGCCAAGTTCACGCCGTTTCCGGGCTCGCCGCTCTACGAGAACATCCACTCGCTGGGCCGCTTCGAGGAGAACTGGGAGAAGATGGATTGCATGAACACCGTGTTCGTGCCCCACGGCTTGACCGCTGGGCAATTGGAGAGCCTGTTTCTTGAGTTCTACAAGCGCTACTACACGCGGCCCAGGACCCTCCTGGGCTTCGTGAGCATGTTGTGGAAATCGCCGGACAGTTGGAGGCGGTTCCTGGCGAATGCGGGAAGTTTCCTGACGTTCGCCATCCGGAATCGCCGCATCCTGGAACAGAAGTGAGGGCAGGCGCGTCCGTGGAGCCGATTGCCGTCGTCATCCCCGTCTTCAACCAGCCCGAGCGGCTTCGCGAGGTCGCCGGCCGGTGCCTCGCAGTCTGTCCACGGGTCGTCATCGTGGACGACGGCAGCGATCCGCCGGTGGCTCCGCTGGTGGCGGATCTGCCCGTGGAGGTGCTTCGCCACGAGGCGAATCGAGGCAAGGCGGCGGCCCTCCGGACGGCGTCGCGGCGTCTGCACGCGCAGGGAGCCACGCACATGATCACCCTGGACGCCGACGGGCAGCACGATCCGGAGGATCTGCCCCGGATGATGGAGGCCGTTCGCACGCACCCGGATTCGCTGATCCTCGGAGTTCGCGATTTCGAGCAGGGGACCGTGCCCGCGAGTTCCCGGTTCGGCCGGTCGTTCGGCAATTTCTGGGTGCGTGTCCAGACCGGGACGAAGGTGCGTGATATTCAGAGCGGATTCCGAGCCTATCCTCTTGCCGTGATCGAGCGCCTGCCGTGCCGGTCGGGACGTTATGCGTTCGAAGTGGAAATCGTCGTACGCGCTCTCTGGGGGGGCGTCAAGGTGCGCGACGTGGACGTGCGGGTGCATTACGCCGAGCCCGAGCGCCGCAGCTCTCACTTCCACAAGCTGCGCGACAATCTGAGGCTGGTCGTTCTGAACACCCATCTGACGCTGCGATCGCTGGTCCCCTGGCCGCACCGCCAGATCGCGGACCTCCGCGCGCCGCAGCCCGTGACCGTCTGGCATCCGTTGCGTTCCATCCAAGCTCTCCTGATGGAACGGGCGACGCCATCCGAGCTGGGGCTGGCCGTGGCGTTGGGCGTGTTTCTGGGGGCTGTGCCGCTGATCGCGTGTCACACCCTGGCGATTCTGATCGCCGCGGCGTTGCTGCGCCTCAATCGCATTGCCGCCGTGGCGGCAAGCCAGCTCTGCATGCCCCCTGTGGTGCCGGCGCTGTGCATCGAGGCCGGGCACTACCTGCGTTTCGGCCGGTTCCTGACGCTCCAGGGATTCGGCAGTCTTCACGACCCGTCCTTTCTCGAACTGGGACGCATGGGACTTCAGTGCCTGTGGGACTGGTTCATCGGCTCATTGCTGGTCGGGAGCGTCCTGGCCCTGGTGTTGGGGACAGCGACCTATGCGGCGGCGCGGCTGTTGCGGAGGGTTCGGCATGCGTTCTGATCCTCCGGCCCCGGTCCCCAACGCCCGCTGGGATTCGCGAAGCGTGGGCAAACGCTGGCAGTTCACGTTCTTCGCCTTCCTGATCCGGTCGGGGGGACGCCGCATCGCCTATTTCTGCATGTACATCGTGTCCGCCTGGTACGTGCTGCTGCGCCCGTTTGTACGCCGTCGATGCAGGCACTATCTGAACCGGCGTTTCCCCGGCGCAGCGAATCCTCTCGTGCGGCTGTGGCATGACTACCGTCGCGTCGAAGCGATGGGCGAATCCCTGATCGATCGGGCCGCCTTCGGCCTGCTCGGCCCCCAGGCCCTGCATGTCGATTTTCCTGAAGGGCCCCGGCTGCACGAGTTGATCGCTGAAGGGCGGGGCTTGATCCTTCTCAACAGTCACGTCGGGTGCTGGCAGGTGGCGATGTCCGCGTTCGGCTATCTGCGAACGCCGGTGAGCATCGTCATGCATCAGGAGGCGGCGGACATCGACCCGCGATGGTTCGAGTGCGCCGGCAGAGAAGCGTCGTTCTCGATCATCGATCCGCGACAACCCATGGGGGGAGTCCTGCAGATGATCGCCGCGCTCAAGGAGAATCAGGTTCTGGGACTGATGGCGGACCGCGTTTTCGGCAGCGACCCGAACACCCTGAAAACCCCCTTCCTCGGGTCCCCCGTGCATTTTCCGGCGAGCCCCTTTCGCCTGGCGTCCATGCAGGGGACGCCCATCGCCGTGATCTTCAGCTACAAGACCGGCTTTTCAAGCTATCGCATCGAACTGGCCCGAGTCATCCGGGTGCCTGACGGCCTGGGACGATCCAACGCCGCCTATATGCCGTTTCTCCGGCAGTTCGTCGATGCATTGGAAGCTTTCGTCGTGTCCCAGCCATGGCAATTTTTCAATTTCCATGACATGTGGCAGACGCCGGCGCCCCCGGAGCAGTGAGTCGGCCGGTCCCGGCTTCATGCCTCGCCGGCGACTTCCGGGCTCAGGTAGGTTTGGCCGTGGGAGACGGCGTCCACCGCGTGGAGCAGCTCGCCAACATCGCCATCTTTGACGACGTACGCGCTGGCGCCCGCCTGGAGCATCCGGGCGGCATACGCCTTGGAGATGTGAACCGACAAGGCGATCACGCGCACGCCCGGGCATTGTTGGAGGATCTGGCGGGTCGCCTCGATGCCGCCCAGGCTCGGCATCACGACGTCCATGAACACCACGTCGGGTGAAAGCTCTCGGGCCAGCTCGACGGCCGAGCTGCCGTCCCGGGCTTCGCCGACCACCTTCACATCGGGTTCCATCTCCAACGCCTGGGCCAGGCTTCGCCGCACCGCGGCATGGTCATCGGCAATCAGTATACGCGTCATCATAGGCTCCCCACAACTGCGCTGATTGCCCTCCCTGGCGATCTCAACGTCCATGATTTCAACTATTGTCGGAATCTTCTTGACATCCGTTACCCACAATTGTTATACAGCACTACGCCATGGAGGACGCATGAGAGCTGAGGGATTTGCCTAAGGAAACGTTCGAGGTTTCCTTAGTAAGATGCCGGACGGACAGGTTCGGTGTGACGCAAAGAGTTGTCGAGACGGCCCGCGACGCGCAGGCGGGAACAGGAACCACATCATGGCCGGGAAGCCGAGTCACGGAACGACCGACGGGTCGCGCAAACCACGACGGGCCTATGAGCGCCTGGGGGGAACCCAGCGACAGCCGGAGACGCCATCCCCTGCGGGGGACCATGCGATCCAGCCTGAGTTCCTCCTGGAGAATCTCGCGGACGGCGTGTTCGTCCTGGACAAGCAGTGGCGATGCATCTACGTCAATCGGACCGGGACGGCGCTGTTTCGGACCACGCCGGAGAAACTGCTCGGCGCGAGCCTCTGGGAGACGCTGCCGCACGCCCGCGACTCGCGGTTCCAGGCGGAATGCGCCCGCTCGCTCGAGCACAAGACGCCGGTGGAGTTCGAGGATCGCCTCGATCCGCCTGGCTGCTGGTTCCTGTGCCGGTGCCGGCCGGCCGGCGAGGGAGTGGCCGTCTTCCTGACGGACATCAGCGGACGCAAACGCGCCGAGGAGGCTTTGGTCGACAGCGAGCATCGCCTCCGGCTGGTGCTGGACGGGGGTCGGATGGGCCGCTGGGAGTGGGATCTCGGAACCGACACCATGTTCTGGTGTCGCCGGGTCTGCGACCTGCTGGGGCTCGATCCCTCCACGCCCGCCCGGGGGGAGACGTTTCTCGACCGGATTCACCCCCAGGATCGGGACAATGTTCGGGCGACGATGAAAGGGATCGTGGCCGAAGGGACGGTCTTCGACGCGGAGTTCCGCGTCATCCGCGGCCGGGGAGAGAGCCGCGGCGAAGTCGTCTGGCTGACCCTGCGGGGCAAGGTGATTCGCAACGGCCAGGGACAGGCCTCGCGAATGCTGGGCGTCCTGTACGACGTGACCGACCGCAAGCAGATGGAAGCCCAGCTCGTGATGCTCAACGAACGCCTGGAGGGGGAGGTGACCGCCCAGACCGACGAGATGCGCACCACGATCGACCGCCTGCAGGACGAGGTGGCCCGCCGCGTGCTGGCCGAAGGCAAGCTGCGCGGACGCTCGCAGATGCTCGAGGCGTTCTTCCAGCACACGATTACGCCGCTGGCGTTTCTGGACCGCTCCTTCAACTTCATCCGGGTCAACGAGGCCTACGCGAAAGCCGACGGCAAGACGCCGGAATACTTCATCGGCCGCAATCACTTCATGCTCTACCCCGACCCCGAGATGCGGGAGATTTTTCTGCAGGTCGTGCGGACCCGCCGGTCGTACCGGGCCCACGCCAGGTCGTTCGTGTATCCGGACGGGCCCCAGCGGGTGCGCTACTGGAATTGGCAACTCACGCCGCTGCTGAGCGACAGCGGAGACGTGAAGTCCCTGGTCTTCAGTCTGGAGGACGTCACCAGCCAGCAGATGGCTCTGCAGGAGCTTCGACATCGGGCCAAGCAGCTTCAGAAGCTCGCGCTGGAGCTGTCCCAGGCGGAGGAGCGGGAGCGCAGGCGGCTGGCGGAGATTCTCCACGACGATCTCCAGCAGGTGCTGGCCGCCGCGAAGTTTCACCTGGGGATGCTGAACTCGCGGGTCCGCGACCACGAGGAATTGAAGGATCTCGTCGACCAGATCGGCTCTCTGCTGCGAGAGGCGATCGGCAAGTCCCGCAGCCTGTCGCACGAGCTGAGCCCGGCGGTTCTCTACCAGAGCGACCTGGGCGACACGTTCGAGTGGCTGGCCCGCCAGTTGCAGGCCAAGCACGGACTCACCGTCCACGTCGAGGTCCGGGGCCGGATCGAGCCGCGTTCGGAGCCCCTGCGGGCCTTTCTCTACAAGGCGGCCCAGGAGATGCTGTTCAATGTGGTCAAGCACGCCGGCGTCGACGAGGCCCGGCTGCGGCTGCAAAAAGTGCGCGACCGCGTGTGGCTGACGATCTCCGACCGGGGCCATGGATTCGATTCGAAGGCTCTGCAAGCCGCGGGGGGCTTCGGCCTGATGAGCATTCGCGAGCGGGTCGAGATGCTGGGCGGCCGGGTGAGAATCCGAAGCGCGGCGGGCCGGGGCAGCGTGTTTCTCATCTCGGTCCCCGATCAGCAGACGCCCCTGGCGGCGGTCGCAGTCGAACCCGCGGTCGGCGGGGGCGAGAGCGGAACCGAAGTCGCCGGCGATTGTGAGCGCGATCCGGCGAGTCGCTGCTTCCGCGTATTGCTCGTGGATGACCACAGGGTGGTGCGCGAGGGCCTGGCGTCCCTGTTGAGTTCCGAGCCGGACATCGACATCGTCGGTCAGGCGGCCGACGGTCGCGAAGCGATCGAGATGGCCGGCAGTCTGCGGCCCGATGTCGTCGTGATGGACGTGGCCATGCCGATCATGAACGGGGACGAAGCGGCCGACCAAATCAAACGGCGTCTGCCGGAGACGCGGGTCATCGTTCTGTCGATGTCTCAGGAACCTCGCCTCGCCGAAAGAATGCGCAAAGTCGGCGCCGAGGCGTATCTGCTCAAGACCTCGCCGGTCGAAGTCCTGCTCTGCACGATCCGGGGCCTCCCGCACAAGGCCGACGAGGTCCTCAGCGATGCAGCGTCGGCAGAGCCTTCCGCGGAGGAAGCCTGACGCTCCAGGCAAATCGGCCAACGCGCTTTGACGACGCCATCCTGAGTCGAAATCCGAAATCCGAATTTCGAAATTCGAAACAAATCCAAAGCACAAAACCCAAATGACCGAAACGCTGTCGCCACGCGGGAGACTCGTTTTGAAATTCCGATTTTGGTCATTCGTGCTTGTTTCGGATTTCGTGCTTCGAAATTCGGATTTCGGATTTTCAACGACGTTGGACCTGCTCAGTCCCTCACGGCTGCTCCAGCCAGTGCCCGCTGAGGATCGCCAGATCCAGCAGGTCCACCGTTCCGTCGTCGTTGAGGTCGCTCTCGCCCGGCCCGGACCAGCCGGCGAGTCTGGCGAAGAGCCACCACGCGGCGTACGCCTTCTGATTGGCGTTGAGCGGCTCGCTGTGCGCCGAATCGCACGAATACCAGTCGACGTTGAGAGCGTGGCTGTTCTGCCAGGCCTGGGCCCAGTTGCCCAGGCGAGCCCCGGTCCGCGAGGCGTACGTGTCGCAGTTGTCGTTGGGGAAGGGGTAGTAGACGCCGTCGGGGTCGTGGCTCTCGATGTCGGCGAAGTCGTACAGCACTTTGCCGTTGGCCCGGCAGTAGTCCCGAATCACCTGGTTGGCCGCCTTGTTGTCGGCGTCGTCCGAGTGATCGACGTGCCCGGTCATGTAGACGAACGTGACGTGCGGATAGTCCTTCTCCAGTTGGGCCATCGGCGAAAGGTACTCGGTGAGGAGCGTGTTGCCCGAGTACTTGCCGCTGACCTGTCCGCACCAGGACCAGAGGATGACGTTGACCTTCGCGTTCTGCGGGTTGTTGAGATAGGCCCGGGTGTTGTCGACCCAGTCGGGATAGTATCCGACGTCGCCGCTCATGGCGTAGTCGTGCAGATCGAGAGCGCCGCCTGCGCCGCCTCGCTTCCAGGCGAAGATGTCTCGCGGCAGGGCGAGCCCCTTGCCGCCGCCGTTGGCGAAAGCGACCAGCCCGCTCATGCCGCTGGTGAGCTGCGAGCCGTGGGACGTGTGGCCATAGGCGATATGGAGCGTCGCCTTGGCCTGCGCGATCGCGGATTGCGGAATGCGGGTGATGTCCGTGCAGGCGTGATCGACGAGGATCGGCCCTCCGAACGCCGCGAGAGGCGCGGCCAGAATGAAAGCCGCAACCGCCGGGATCTGATGCAGATGGTGTCTCATGACCGTTCTCCTTTTCTCCCGACGCGAGGTCGGGCGTTCGCTGTGAGGAAACGCCGCGATTCACCGTGTTTCTCCACCGCCATTGTATCAGCCCGCCAAGCTCGGGTAAATGAAAACGGTCGCGATGCTCTTGGAGCGGCTTTTCAATTTCGCTTTACGATCCCGTGCGAATGCGATACTCTTAGGCCCGGCGAAGTCGAATTGGGGTTTGATATGGGGAATCGCATGCGAAGAATGCTGGTGTTGGGGGCCATGGCGATCGTCGGCCTGGGGGCCGGGTGCCGGTCGGTCAGTCGGGGAGTCACCGAGAACGTGCTGGAAAAATCGACTGCCGAACAGTGGCAGGTGCAGTACGGCAGTCGCGTCGCATACACGCTCACGACCGATACGCTCACCAACGTGGAGTTCGAGGGCTCCGTGCTCTCGGGCGACGTCGTCGCTCGGTATCAGCGGGGGCTCCGGCCACAGGCGGAATGCCTCGCGGAGCGGACGAGCGACCTCGCGAATCAGGTCAGCGCGCGGACGGGCGTGGCCATCTCGACCCGGCCCACGATCTACCTGCTTCGCTTCGATCAGCGGCCGCAGAACTACACGATCACGCTGGCGGTCGAGCCCAACGAGTTCCCGCTGCCCCTGTTCGTCCAGGTCGGCGACGAGTCCTGCGAGGCGATCGTCGCCCAGAACCAGAGCTATCCGTACCTCGTGATTCACGAGCTCGTGGAGAGTTCGCTGGTCAGTCGGGACGGCGGGCAGGTTCTGCCGGACCTCGCCTGGGGCGGAATCGTCGTAACCATCCATCTCAACAATTACACACGCTGGTTCCGCGACGGTTTGGCCAACTACGCCGGCTACATCGCCTATGAAATCGTCTCGTCGCAGATCCCGAGCCAGCAGCGGCTGCAATACCATGAGACGCTTCTGCACACGAGCCCCTTCACGTCGCTGGCCCAGGTGGGGGACAAGCTGTTCACCTGGCCCCAGTCGCCGTCGACGGAGGATGAACGCACGTACTACAACGCCGCCCTGGGCCTGTTCCTGCTGATCGCCGACACGTACGGCCCGCAAACGATCCCCTACATCGTCCGCGAAGTCGCCGAACGCAAGACGGTGGACGGCCGGGACCTCATCGAGATCTTCAACCGCGTGCTCGGGACCGACGTTCAGCGTCTGGCCGCCGAGTTCAAGACGCCCACGCTCGGTGTGGACCTGGAGCGGATGAGTCCGGCCCTCGCCCTCAACCGGG
>JBDKUU010000045.1:0-3561 GCA_039679525.1 Phycisphaerales bacterium
ACGCTGCGGCCGCTTCGTCGCCTTCTGAGCCCGCGAAGACGCCGGCCCCTGCTCCGGCGACTCCCCCCGAGACCCAATCGTCCGAACCGAATCAGCCGCAGCCCAAGACTCCGCCCGCTCACGAGCCCAACGCCGTGACGCCCGACCCCAACAAGGCAGGGGAGTCCTCCGTGGAGGGAGAGGCGCTGAATCTCAAAGACGTGGAGATGAAGCTCATCGTCCAGAAGATCGCGGACTGGACGGGCAAGGTGGTCATCCCCACCTACGCGATCATGAAAGAGAAGCTCACGATCTACTCGCCTGGCCGGCTGCCGAGGACGGAGGCCCTCGAACAGATCTACGGCGCTCTGCGGATCAAGGGGTACACCGCCGAGCAGACGGACAAGACGATCTACTTGCGGCCGATCGGCGATGCCAGGCTGGGCATGGTGCCGACGATCGCGCCGGATCAGCCGCTGGCGTCCATCGAGAACAAAGAGCAGATCGTCCAGAAGTTCTTCAAGCTGGCCAATTACAGCCCGACCCAGATGGCCCAGATCGTGCAGCCGCTGATCGGCGAGTACGGCCATATCAGCGTCGACGAGGCCGCCGGCAGTTTGCTCGTGATCGACACGGTGGGCAGCCTGATGCGGATCGAAACGATCATCTCGCAGTTCGACGTGCCCGAGGCGGATCAGCTCGTGACGGAGATCTTCGAGGTCCGCAACCGCGCCCCCGCCGAGATCACGCAGGTTTTGCAGACGATCCTCTCCGACGGAGCGGCCCGCGGTTCCAACCAATCCTGGAAGAGAGGGGCGGTCGCCGCGCAGGGACAGGATGCGGGCGGAGGCAAGAAGGGGGTCGCGTCGTCCGTGATCGTGGGCGGCAGCCGGAAACCCATGCTTCTGATCCCCGAGCCGCGATTCAGTTGGATCATCGCCAAGGCCTCGTCCGACGACCTCGCGCAGATCCGCACGTGGATCGAGCGGCTCGACCGGCCGGTGCCGACCGTGACCGAGGAGGAATCGCTCGACAAGATCGAGAACCGCAACCAGATCGTGCAGCGGTTCATCAAGCTCAAGCACTGTACGCCGAGCCGCATGGCCGAGATCGTCGCCCCGATGATCGGCGACTCGGGGCGCGTCACCGCCGAGGAGCAGACCTCGACCCTGATGCTCACCGACACCGTCGAGAACCTCGTGCGGATCGAGAAAGTCGTCACGCAGTTCGACGTCGCCGAGCAGGATGAGACGGTCACCGAAGTGTTCGAGCTCCAGCACCGCAATCCCGAGGAGATCGCCTCGTTGCTCGAAGTGGTTCTCGGAGCCGGCCCGCGTTCCGGGACGCCCGGGCGTCCGGATTGGATGTCGCGGACCCTGAACTTCCAACGGGGGCGATACCGCAATGGCGGCGGGCGGCCCGCGGTCACCACGGTGGCGGGAGCCAGCAGCGGCCAGCCCGTGCTCTTCATTCCGGAGCCCAATCGCAAGTGGATCATCGTCAAGGCGATGCCGGAGGATCTGGAGGTCGTCCGGGGATGGATCCGCCGGCTGGACAAGCCGACCCCGACGATCAGCGACGATCAGCCCCTGGAGGACATCGAGGCCAAGAACCAGGTGGTCCAGCGATTCGTGAAGCTCAAGCACGCTGACGCCGCCCGCATGAGCGAGATCGTCAGGCCGCTGCTGAGCGAATCGGGCCATGTCACCGCCGAGGAGACCACCGGCACGCTGTTGGTGATCGACACGGTCGAGAACCTCATCCGCGTCGAGGCCGTCGTCTCGCAGTTCGACGTCTCGGAGACCGAGAACACGGCCACCCAGATCTTCGAGGTTCGCCACCGCACGCCCGACGAGATCATCACGTTGCTGGAAGCGGTGCTGTCGAGCGACACGAACGGTTCCGGCTCCGGCGGACGCGGCCAGTATGGTTATCGGCCCTATCGGCCCGGCGGACAACGGGGACGCTCCGCCAACGGCGGAACATCGTCCGTCATCACAGGCACAGGCGGCAAGTCCATCACCCTGGCCTCGGAGACCAAGCAGGGCTGGATCATCGCCAAGGCTTCGCCCGACGACATGGCCGAGATCGGTCGATGGATCGAGCGGCTGGACCAGGCGGTCACGACCATCACGGCCGACACGCCGCTGACCACGATCGAGAACAAGAACCAGGTCGTTCAGAGATGCATCAAACTGGAGAGCTACAACCCCAGCCAGATGGGCGAGATCGTCCAGCCGTTGCTGAGCGAGTCGGGGTACGTCGGGGCGGACGAGAGCACGGGCAATCTCCTGCTGATCGACACGGTCGAGAACCTCATTCGGGTCGAGGCGGTGGTCAAGCAGTTCGATGTCCCAGAGGCTCGGGACACGACGGCGCAGGTCTTCACCATCGAGAACACCGATCCCGCGGAGGTCGTGCAATTGCTCCGGATGTTGCTCAGCGACACGACGAGCCGCAACGGGTACGGCGGAGGCTACGGCGGCGGCCGGCCCGGCTATCGCAGCTCGTCCATGAACGGGCGGATGTACCGCGGTGGCATGACCAGCTCCGCCACCTCCGTCATCATGGGGCCCAGTTCGAAGCCCGTCGTGCTGATCCCCGAGCCCAAACGTAAGTGGATCATCGCGAGGGCCTCGGCCGAGGACATGCAGCTCATCACCGACTGGATCGCCAAGCTCGACCGGGCCGAGCCCCTGGAACGCGAGCACGAGACGGTCTCGATCACCTACGCGGATGTGCAGGAGGTCGCCACCCGCATCAACGAAGCCCTTCAGCAGATGCCCGGCACCGAGCTGCAGGCCAGCGTGCTGGTGCAGCCTTTGGAGCAGGCCCGGCAGATCATGATCTTTGGCCGCGAGGACCTCCGCGAAATGGTGAAGAAGTTGATCGTGGAGATCGATGTCCCGCCGGGCCAGTTCGAGACCAAGCACTTCCAGCTCCAGTACGCCGATCCCGACCAGATCAAGCGGAACATCGACGATCTGTTCGGCGAAGGGGCGATCGCCAGCCGCACGGCTTCGTATTCGTCCTACCGTCCCTACGGCGGCCGCGGAGGCGGTCCGTCGCCCGACACCGTCAAATCGATCGCGCACGTCGCGCTCAAGCAGGTGACGGTGACCGCCTCGCCGGAGAACATGAAGAAGATCGGCGAGCAGATCGCGTTGTGGGATGTTGCGATCGATGTCAACGAGGTCAAGCCGCGGATCATCGAACTGCACAACTCGGAACCCGCCCAGATGGCCACGCTCCTGAATACGCTGTTCAGCCAGGAGACGAACAGCCGGTACTCGATCTTCGATTATCTCTTCGGCAGCAGCGGTCAGGACAAACGCCGGATCATCGGCCCGCTCTATGGGCAACTGACGTTCGAAGAGGTGACGGGAGCCAAGAAGCTGATCGTGATCAGCAACATCCCGGGCGCGTACGGCGTTGTGGAGGATCTGGTCAAGGAGCTGGACAGCCGCGAGGCGGCGGAGATCCCCAAGGTGGTTCGGCTCAACTACGCGAATCCTGAAGCTCTCGCCGAGCGGCTCAACGCCATGTTCAATGAAGAGGGGACTTCGGCGACGATCCGGCTGA
>JBDKUU010000046.1:0-1724 GCA_039679525.1 Phycisphaerales bacterium
ACCTCGGCGAACGGAACGACCTTGCGGCCCGGGTGCCGGAGAAGGCCGCCGAGTTAAGGCAGATGCTGCACCAGTGGCGCAGCGAAGTGGGGGCCCGGATGCCCACGGTGAATCAAAGGTAGAAAATCCGAAATTCGAAATCCGAAACAAGCACGAATGACCAAAACTCAAAACGGAGCGTCCGACGCGGCGTCAGCGTTTCGGTCATTTGGATTTGGGTCCTTTGAATTTGTTTCGGATTTCGAAATTCGGATTTCGGATTTCCGTTTTGGAAAACAGCAGGGTGTGCTCTGCACACCATCTTCGAGAAAAGAACAAGAGTGTGTGACTAAGAAAGGACAACAACTCGATGGCAAAGACGTATAAGATCGCGGTGGTCCCCGGCGATGGGACTGGGCCGGAAGTGGTCGCCGAGGCGGTCAAGGTGCTCAAGGCGACGGCCGACAAATTCAAATTCAAGGTGGACCTGACGAATTTCGACTTCGGCGGCGAGCGGTACAAGCGCACGGGCGAGACCCTGCCCGACAGCGCGGTCGAAGAGCTTCGCAAGTTCGACGCGATCCTGCTGGGCGCGATCGGCCATCCGGACGTGGCGCCGGGGATTCTCGAAAAGGGCATTCTGCTCAAGATGCGGTTCGAGCTGGACCAGTACATCAATCTGCGTCCCGTGCGGCTCTATCCCGGCGTCGAGACGCCGCTGAAGAACAAGGGTCCCGAGGACATCGACTTCGTCGTGATCCGCGAGAACTCCGGCGACGCCTACACCGGCACCGGCGGCCTCACGATGAAAGGCACGCCCCACGAAGTGGCCGTGCAGACGGCCGTCTACACACGGCACCAGGTGGATCGCTGCCTCAAGTACGCCTTCGAGTACGCCAAGAAGCACGGCAGGAAGGCCCGCGGGCGGGGCGAGAAGAACACGCTGGCCCTGTGCGGCAAGACCAACGTCCTGACGTACATCTACGGCCTGTGGGAGCGGGCCTTCCACGAGATGGGCCAGGCCCAGTATCCCGACATCCATCGCGAATACTACCACGTGGACGCGACGACGATGTGGTTCGTGAAGAATCCCGAGTGGTTCGACGTGATCGTCACGGGCAACCTGTTCGGCGACATCATCACGGACCTCGGCGCCATGATCCAGGGCGGCATGGGCATCGCGGCCGGCGGCAACATCAACCCCGACGCGGGCGGCGTCAGCATGTTCGAGCCCATCGGCGGCAGCGCGCCCAAGTACACGGGCAAGAACGTCATCAACCCGCTGGCGGCGATCTGCGCGGCCGGCATGATGATGGGACACCTCGGCCAGGAGAAGGCCGCTCACGCGATCGAGCAGTCGGTGATGTGGGCCACGGCCAACAAGATGAAGTCCCTCGCGGCCGGCAAGATGGGCTACTCGACCACCGAGGTCGGCGACCTCATTGCGACGAAGGTCGTGGAGTAGTCGCACAAAGGAATCAATCGCGGGCGGCAGGCCCGTTCGTAGTGACGCCGTGAGGCGTTATCTTCGGAAGTGTGAAGTGTCAAGTTTCAAGTTTGAAGAAGGCAAAGACGGATGTCCGTCCTCTCTTGCTTCCAACTTGACACTTCACACTTCAAACTAATCCTGATATGCCCTCACGGGCACACTACAAACAGGGCCTGCCGCCCGCGATTGATTCCTTTGTGCGACTACTCCACGACCTTCGTCGCGATGAGATCGCCGACCTCGGTGGTCGAGTAAC
>JBDKUU010000047.1:0-11688 GCA_039679525.1 Phycisphaerales bacterium
GCCGCCGTTGCAGGATTTGGGCAATCTCGTGGGCATGGGCGTCACGATCGACTTGGCCAATTCGATTCTGCTGCTGCCGGCGCTCATGGCGGTCCTTCCGGTGTCGACGAGGCTGACCCGGGAGTGGGGGCCCTGGGTCAATCAGGACCGCGTGGCGGACTTCGTCATCGGTCATCGCCGGCTCCTGCTCAACTCGATGCTCGCGATCGCCGCAGTGTGCAGCATCGGTATCGTGGGCATCGAGCTGGACGACAATTTCCTGATGTACTTCGACGACAGTTTCGAGTTCCGCCGGGCGACGGACTTCATGATCGCCAATCTGCGGGGCTGGGACGTCATCGAGTATTCGCTGAACTCCGGGCAGTCCGGCGGGATCATGGACCCGAAGTATCTGGCGACGGCGGACCGGTTCGCCGAGTGGTACCGCAAGCAGCCGAAGGTCGTCCACGTGTCGACGGTGGTCGACACGATCAAGCGGCTCAACCAGGACATGCACGGCGGCGACAAGAGCTTCTGTTGCATTCCGGAGCGGAGAGACCTGGCGGCCCAGTACCTGCTTCTGTACGATATGTCCCTGCCGGCCGGGCGGGACCTCAACAGCCTGATCGACATCGACAAGTCGGCCTCGCGGTTCACCGTGAACTTCAAGAGCATGAAGGCCAGCGAGCTTCGGAAGATGGACGAGGACGCCCGCCGGTGGCTGATCGCGAACGCCCCGGAGCCGATGCGGGCCCGAGGCACCGGGCTGTCCCTGGCCTGGGCCCACATCACCCGGCGGAACATCGTCGCCATGCTCCTGGGCTATCTGTGCGAGGTTGGGGTGGTCTCGGGCATCATGATCTTCGTGCTTCGCAGCGTCAAGTTCGTCGTGCTGTTCCTGATCCCCAACCTCCTGCCGCCGTTCATCGCCTTCGGGATCTGGGGCGTCACGAGAGGGCAGGTGGGGCTGGCATTATCGGTCGTTGTCGCGATGACGCTGGGAGTCATCGTCGACGACACGATCCATTTCTTCATCAAGTACTTCCGGGCGCGAAACGTGGACGGGTTGACCCCGGAGCAGGCGGTTCGCCACGCGTTCGAGACGGTGGGCTCGGCCATCGGGACCACGACGATCGTCCTGATCGCGGGATTCCTCATCATGAGAGTTTCGCACTACCGGATGAATCAGGAAATGGGCCTGATGTGCGCGATGGTGATCGGTCTTGCGCTGGCGGTGGACTTTTTCCTTTCGCCGACTTTGTTGATGAAATTCGACCGCCCGGCGGGTAAGCTCAAAGACAAAGTGTGATTTGTGATGGTTGATTGTTGATTTGAAGAAGCCGAATCGGCGGGCTGCCAAAATCATCCATCATCCTTCATCAATCATCAATGGGTCACGGTTGGACAGGGACGGACGCATCAGATGGCAAGAATGCTCACGGTGGCGATGGTCGCGGCGATCGCGGTCCCCGGGTGGTGTGCGGAGCAGACGCCGCAGGACAAGGGACTGGCGATCGTCCAGGAGGCCGATCGCCGGTTCAACGGGTATGGGGACTCCACCTCGCATCTTCGCATGATTCTCCGCAACAGGCAGGGGCAGGTCAGCGAGCGGGAGCTGCGGATCCAGACGATGGAGACGCAGGACGACGGGACCCGCAGCCTGAGCATCTTCGACAGCCCGGCCGACGTCAAGGGCACGGTTCTGCTGACGCACGGGCACAAACGCCAGCCGGACGATCAGTGGCTCTATCTGCCGGCCCTGGAGCGGGTCAAACGGATCGCGGCCCAGAACAAGTCGGGGTCGTTCATGGGCAGCGAGTTCTCCTACGAGGACATCGCCACCCAGGCGATCGAGAAATACTCGTACAAGTGGCTGCGGGACGAAGCGTGCCAGGACCTGGACTGCCACGTGATCGAGCGTCGCCCCCTGGACAAGCAGAACTCCGGCTACACGCGGGAGGTCGTCTGGATCGACAAGGAGCATCTGCGAATGCTCAAGCTCGAGTACTACGACCGCAAGGACACGCTCCTCAAGACGCTCACGGTCAAGGACTACCGCCTGTACCTGGATCGATTCTGGCGGCCTCACGACATGAACATGGTGAACCATCAGACCGGCAAGAGCAGCCAGTTGCTCTGGTCTGACTATGCCTTTCACACCGGACTGACCGAGAACGACTTCAATCAGCACAACATGACTCGAATCAGGTGACACGCATGCACGCACGTACGCTCGTTGTCCTGGGGGCCCTGACGATCGCAGCCTGTTCGTGGCGAACCGTTTCGGCCGAGGAATCCCAGTCCCCGACGATCAGCCCGCAATCGAACGAACCCAATGAGCCGAATGCGCCCGGCGAACCGAATTTGCCCGGCGACGCCAACGCGCCCCAGGAGCCGAACGAGCCCAACGAGCCTGCCGTCAGGGCGGGGCGCAGCGGGCTGACCGGGTACGTGGCCGCCGAGGGGAGACTGTTCTTCCATGATCCGCTGTACCCGGATCAGGAGGAGAACGACGGTTCGTTCGCCGCCCAGCCGGAATACTACTATCAGTGGGAGAACGGAGCCCTGTTCACGTTCACGCCGTTCGGCCGGGTCGACAGCGCCGATCCCGAGCGCACGCACTGGGACATCCGAGAGCTCTACTATCTCTACTCCCAGGATTGGTGGTCCTTCCGCTTCGGCGTCGCCCGGGTCTTCTGGGGCGCGACGGAGTTCGTTCACCTCGTGGATGTCATCAATCAGACCGATCTCGTGGAGAACATCGACGGCGAGGACAAGCTCGGCCAGCCCATGCTCCAATTCTCCTCGTCCGTGGACTGGGGCTCGCTGGACATCTTCATCCTCCCGTACTTCCGGGAGCAGACCTTCCCGGGCCCGAAGGGCCGTCTGCGCCCGCCGCTCGAGATCGACACGGACGACGCGATCTTCGAGAGCCGCGACAAAGAGCGGGCGAAGGACCTGGCCATCCGGTACAGCCGCACATTCGGCGACGTCGACGTGGGCGCGTACTTCTTCTGGGGAACCAATCGCGACCCGCTGCTGGTCCCGGCGGACTATCTGGACCCGAACGACACCGGCGAACCCCGGCTGATTCCGTTCTATGAGCGAATCAAGCAGTTCGGGCTCGACGCCACGTGGGCGACCGGCAACTGGCTGTGGAAGCTCGAGGCCCTGTATCGAAGCGGCTACCTTGATCCTTACTTTGCGGCCACCGGCGGCTTCGAGTACACGTTCTTCGGGTTCGCCGGCAGCAACACGGACGTCGGCCTCCTGGCCGAGTACGTGTACGACGAGCGGGGCGACGATCCTTCGATGACCTCGATCTTCGACAACGACGTATTCCTCGGCCTGCGTCTGGCCCCGAACGATGCAGCGAGCACGCAGGTGCTGGTGGGCGTCATGCAGGACGTTCGCGAACAGGAGAACGCCATGAGGATCGAGGCGAGCCGGCGTCTGGGCTCCCATTGGCGGCTCAACCTCGAGGCATGGCTGTTCCTCGACACTCCGGAGGACAACGTGATCTATTATCTGAGGGACGACGACTTCGTCATGCTGGAGCTGGCCTACCACTTCTGATCCGGCTGACGGGGAGGAATCGTATGATTGAGGTTTCGATCGCGATTCTCGTGTTGGCATGCGTTCTGATCGGGGTGCAGAGCATCGTTGCCGCCGGATTCCTCCGATGCGTGTGGACGGCGACAAATCGCAGGGCCATGATCGCCTGGATGACCGCCAAGCCCGTCAGGACCCCAAACGTCACGATGGCCCATGTCGTCATAGTCCGGCCCTCGATGGGCTCCGGGGCGTCATCCGTTCTCGGGCGTCACGACGCTTTGGAGCAGAGCCTCCAGGGAACAAGGTCCCGTTGAGCCGCCGGTGACGGCGATCTGGCCCCCGCGCGGCGCCTGGGAGACGGACATCTCCCGGGCCGCCAGACGGTGGAACGTGTCCGACGTGAGATGGAAGATCGTCCCGCATTTTTCGCCGATGCCGTCCTCGGCCGCCCAGACTCGTCCGTCCTTGGCCAGCAGCTTCCATTATCCGCCGCCGTGACCGTTGACTTCGAGACCCAGGTGAGTCGGCCACGACTCTTCCGGCGTCGGCGAGTTCCCCGCGGCGAGCAGCCGCTGCATATGGATTCGGACATCTCCATTGGATGGATCCGATTTGCGCTCGCGTTTTCCGAAGTTCGTTTGAATCGCGAACCGGGCCATGTTCAGGAGCATGTCGTAGTCCACGGTCGGGCAGGGCACGTCACAGGCCGCGGCGACGGTGTGGCTGCGGTCGAACTGCGGATCGTCGCGCCAATAGGGACGGTAGATCTGAGCCTGTTCCCGAAACAGGTCCACAAACCACCTGGCGTCGCGGCCCGTGGGCTGGGCCGGATCCGCCAGAGTCGAGTATCGTTCGACGGCGTGCTGGATCGCCAGGCTCCAGGTCGACACGGGCGTCGGCTCCGCCGCGGTCAGGTGGTACGTCCGGCCGTGATGCGCCGGGCGGGCCAGCAGGCGGGCGATGACGGACGAGACCCAGTCTACGGGGACATAGTCCTTTCGCTCATGCCCGTCCATGTCGAAGGCCTCGATCATCAACCGGGCGGTGATCGAGCCGAGCACGACCTGGCTGCCGAGCGTGTGAGCCAGCCGAACGATGGCGTAGAAACCATGGAAGGTGGAAGTGTACCCGGTCTGCGAATCTCCGACGATGATGGAGGGTCGATAGATCGTCGGAGGATGCTTCAAGCCGGCCGACAGGACCAGTTGTTCGGCTTCCACCTTGCTGCGTTCGTAGTCGTTGCCCATCTCCTGTCCGACGTCGAGCTCCGTCTCGAGAATCCGGCCCTCCCGCAGGCCGCAAACGTAGGCAGTCGATATGTGGTGATACTGCGGAACTTCGCATCGCCTGCACAACTCCAGAACGTGCCGGGTGCCTTCGACGTTCGTGAACCAGGGTTCTTTCTGTCGATCCGCCCCGTAGAAAGTGAGCTTGGCGGCGCTGTGGACGATCGCCTGGCAATGGCGGCGGATCCATCGCCGGTCCGATTCGCCGAGCCCCAGATCTGGCCGGCGCAGGTCCCCCTCGAAGATCACCGGCCGCGGCAAAGCCTGATTCATCCCCCGCTCCCAGCGCGACAGGGAGGCGTCGATTCGCTGCCTCGCGGATTCGCCGCCCGCGGGCCTGACCAGCACGGCCATGCGGCGTCCTAAACGGAGGCAATCACGGAGCAGGCAGCTGCCCAAGAAACCGGCTGCGCCTGTCAGAAGGCAATAGACCATCGATGTTCCCTATCCACGATACCCACAAAACAAGCCGCTGGTGGAGGCGTCTCCAACAGGGCGGGTTCAGGCATTCATCGCCCGAGGGACAGCGGGCGCGCTTCGGACCGGCGACTCCGCAAGTCCTCGATGCAACCGTATGGTAGTTCGGAAAGGCAGTCCTGTCAATCCACAGGCAAGTCAATCCGGCATCCAGGTCCGCGTGATTCAGCCGCACGCGAGCCCGCGCAAGAGAGGAAATCCGGGCGACGAAGCCGCCTCAGAAGGAGGCTATGCCCAAATACGCATTTCCCTCAGTTGACCGCCGTCGAGGTTGGTGAGATTCTGGTCTCTCAATCGGAACGCCCGCAGCGAGGCGGTCCGACCGTGTGTGAGAATAGTGCTTTTAGGACGATTTTGCTCTATGCAAAGCAGGTGAATGCCTATCGCAATCACGCGGAGAGACCGCCGTCGTCCGTCAGGAGCAAAGGTTCGTGACGGGACGCCGGGCTGCGGTCCCGATGTGTAGTATGGCCGTATGCAGGAGCATGATACTTGGGGGGCGTTATTCCATCACGCATTGGCTCGAAGGAGGTGGCCGCGGAGGCGATTGTCCGCGGGGGCCGACGAGGCCCGGCCGAGGCAGCGTCTTCCGGCCATGCCAATGCACCAAGCATCCGGGTGTGTGCAATTGTCTTCGTAGAAATGGGGCGGGGTCCGTCCGCATAGACCTTACGTTGCGAGGAATCTCTATCCCTGCTATTTGACGGAGACGTTGCCTGTATCCGGCTTTCGTCATGCGGCACGGGCGGATGCGCCGAAGATCTGAAATTTGAGATCTGAGATTTCAAATTTCTCCGACCGTCCGCGTCTGTTCGGCTGTCATGCGTTACATGGGCTTGCGGTATGCGAACGTGGACGCCTGTTGGCAAGGGGCATTCGCCAGAGGGAATTCGTGCAACCGACGGGGACGGAGTCTATGCGGAAGACCGTGGATGCACGGAGCGGCGGGGACGGGCGTCGGACCCACAGGTCGCGACGTGTGTCGGACAATGATGCAGCAGCAGAGGATTTTCGGAATACGTCGGGCCGGACGACCGCAGGCCGCAGCCTGTGATCGGGGTGGGGATCAGGGAATGAAGACCGAGCATGGCAGTCAAGGCAGACCACGCAGGGGATCGCTTCGCGACACCCTGTACATCGTTTTCAGTCACAAAGGCAAGATGATGGCCTTCATGATCCTGCTGTTCGGGATCGTGGCTCTCCGGATTCTCCTGGACTCGGGGACCTATCGTTCCGAGGCCCGCGTCCTGGTGCGGCTGGGACGGGAGAGCATCAGTCTGGACCCCACGGCGACCATCGGAGAGATCGCTCAGATCAACCGCACGTACGATTGGGAAGTCAACTCGGAGCTGGAGATTCTCAAGAGCCGGGAGATCGCCGAACGGGTCGTCGATCGCATGGGGGCCGGCGTCTTTCTCGAAAAGAAGCCTCGCAAGAAGACGTCGGACGCCGCGACGGCCACCGCCGCGGCCCGCTTCACCAACGAGTTCGTCGACGTCATGAGCGACTTGACCGACCGCATGAAAGAGACTCCGCGAAAGCTGGCGCGGCAGTTGGGCCTGTCCGCGGCCCTGACGGATCGCGACGAAGCGGTCGAGAAGGTCGTCAAGAAGCTCACGATCGAGACCCTGCAGAACACGAATGTCCTCGCGGCGGCCTACGAGGACAAGGACCCCGAACTGGCCCGCGACGTGCTGGACGCGTTCATGCAGGCCTATCTCGAGAAACACCTGGTCGTCTACTCCACGAGCAGCGCGCAGCCGTTCTTCGAGCAGCAGGTCATGAGCCTGCTGGAAAAGCTCCGGCAAACCGAACGAGCGATGCAGGACCTCAAGGACGCCACCGGCGTCAGCTCGCTGCAGGATCAGCGTCTGGCGGCGGTGAACCGGATCGGAGCGATGGAGCTGGCCATCGCGCAGACGGATGGGGAGCTGGCGTCCGCCAGCGCCAAGGTCACGGAGATCGAGACGATGCTCGCGGGCATCCCCGAAACGGTGGTCCTCGAAGAAACCACGGGCTTCTCCGACTACGCGGCGGATCTCATGCGCACCCGGCTGTACGACCTGCAGATTCAGGAACGAGACCTCGAGGTCAAGTACCCGAACGGGAACCGCCTGCTGGAGATGATCCACGAACAGGTCAACCAGGGGATGGCGATGCTGGAAAAGGAACTGGCCAAGCCGAACCGCAAGGAGACCCGAACGGGCTTGAACGTCTCGCATCAGCAGATGCAGGCGACGCTGTTCAGCGAGCAGGCGAATATCTCGGCTCTGCGGAGCAAGCTCGACAACATGCGCACGCAGGTGGCGCAGGCTCGGGACTCCCTGCGGCTGTTGAACGATGCCGAGATCAAGACCGCCCGACTGCAGAGGGACCTTTCTCTGCTGACCGACAGCTACAATCAGTACTCGGCGAAACTGGAAGAGGCCCGCATCGAACAGGCGCTCAAGAGCGAGCGGATCTCGAACATCAGCGTCCTGCAGTCGCCGACGCTTCCCGTGGTGCCCGTCGGTCCCGGGAAGCTGGTCAGCCTGATCCTGGGTCTGGCGCTGGCCCTGGTCGGCGGCGTGGGCTTCGCTTTCCTCTGCGAACGTCTGGACCATTCCATCAAGACGCCCGAGGACGTGCAGGAACGGCTCCAGCTTCCGACGCTGGCTTCGATCCCCCGCACCCGGCAGAACCGGGTGCAGCCGACGACGAATCCGGCCCGGCTGACGCGTCTGACCCGCAGGGCGACGCGCCCGGCGGCGCCGCAGTGGGACATCCCCCAACATGTCCGCCGCCATTACATTGCCTTCCGGGAGCGGCTCCTGCTCGTCGCCAACGGGGCTTCTCACGGACACTACATCATCGGCGTGACGAGCTGTTCCCGCTGCGAGGGGGTCAGCACCGTGGCCGCCAACCTGGCTTCCACGCTGGCCGAGATGGGCAGCGGGGCCGTTCTGCTGGTGGACGCCAATCCGCGCGACCCCTCGGTGCACCGGATCTTCCAGACGAAGCTTTCGCCGGGACTGATCGACGTTCTGACGCCCGGCCACAGGATCAGCCCGGACAACAGCATCGTCCGGCGGGTGGCCGACCTGAACCTCCTCACCGCCGGAGGCGTCAGCGGCCCCACAACGAAAACGATCAGCGTGGACCACCTGGTACGCTTCCTGCACGCGACGAAGCCGGAGTACCGGTTCATCGTGGACGACATGCCGGCCCTGGACGAGGACGGGGCGGTCGTTCGACTGGCGGGGGCGTGCGACGGGCTCGTCATGGTGGTCGAGACGGAACGCCTGCGGTGGGAGGCCGTCTCCAAGGCCCGGCAGCAACTCCAGCAGTGGAACACGAACGTGCTGGGCGTTCTCCTCAACAAACGACGGTACCCCGTTCCCAACTGGGTCTATGCGGCCCTGTGAGAGCTCTCGATCGCAGCTTGCCTCGCGGGGAGTTTTCGGAAGGAAGGGATGGAGATAAACACGATGGCCAGACGATGGCTGACTCAAATCGTTCGGAATTCCGCCGGACGATGGAGGAGACTTATGGACGCGGTCCATTCACCCGTGATTTGCATGCAGCCTGGTCTGTATTCCGTGGAGCAGTTTCAGATGGCTCTGGAGCGGGAGAAAGCTCGGGCCGAGCGCAACGGGCACGGCGTTTCTCTGGCGATCATTCAGACCGGCGGCCGGGGGACTCGGGAGCGGCCTCGTTTGGAGGACGTTCTCAAGGGGCGGCTTCGCATCATGGATGAGGCCGGATGGTTCGATCAATCCCGCATCGGCGTGTTGATGCCCTACACATCCCGGCAGGGGGCCTGGCACATGATCGAGGACATGTGTCGTCTGATGTGCGGCGCTCTGTCCCCGGCGGATTGCAAGGTCTACACCTATCCGCAGGATTGGATGAGAGACCCCGAAACGGGCCATGAGAAGGAGGACGCCGCGGAACACGAAGTCCAGCACGCCGGACCGGCCGCCGACCATCCCGTGGCGGCGGCTTTCGACGCGGTGAACGCTGACTCCGTGCCCACTTGGCAACGAGGCTTGGACATCGTCGGCGCAGCGGCGGGTCTGGTGATTCTGTCGCCTGTGTTCCTTGTCACGGCCCTCGTGATCAAGCTGGTTTCTCCGGGCCCGGTGTTCTTTCGGCAGAGGAGAATCGGCCGTGGGGGGACGTCGTTCGTGCTCTGGAAATTTCGAACGATGTCCGTCGAGGCGGACATCTCCCTCCACCAGGACTACGTGGCAAAACTGATTCGCAGCGCCAACGAAGAGGCGGCCGCCGCGCCCATGACCAAGCTGACGGACGATCCGCGGGTGATTCCGCTGGGGCGGATCATTCGCGCGACCTGCATCGACGAACTGCCCCAGTTGTTCAACGTGCTCCGGGGGGAGATGAGCCTGGTCGGGCCCCGGCCCCCGATTCCGTACGAAGCGCGCGAGTATCTGCCCTGGCAACGAAGGCGGTTCGACGCCGCGCCCGGCCTGACCGGCCTCTGGCAGGTCAGCGGCAAGAACCGGCTGACCTTCGACGAGATGATTCGGCTCGACATACGGTACTGCAGGACGAAGTGCCTGTGGAAGGCCATCGCGATCATATGCAGGACCCCTCTGGCAATCGTCGGGGAGATTGCGGATGCGGGGGTCCGCTGGAAACTCAAAAGAACGGGGGTGACCGAACATGGTTGATCTTGCTGTCGTGGGGTGTGGGTATTGGGGTCCGAATCTGGTGCGAAATTTCAATGCCTTGGCCGATTGCCGGGTGGCGGTGGTCTGCGACACCGATCCATCGCGGCTCCAACACGTCAAAAAACTCTATCCGGGCGTGGACGTCTGCACGAAATTCGAAGAGGTTCTCGATCGTTCGGACGTCGACGCCGTGGCCATCGCCACGCCGACGCGGCTGCACTATTCTCTGGCGATGAAGTCGCTGGAATCGGGCCGGCACGTGCTGGTGGAAAAACCGCTGGCCACCTCGGTGCAGGAGTGCGAGTCGCTGGTCCAGACCGCGGAGGACAAGAGCCTGATCCTCATGGTCGGGCACACCTTCCTCTATTCCCCGACGGTCCGGAAGATCCGCGAGATCGTCCGGCAGGGGGACCTGGGCGAACTGCAGTACGTCAGCGCCCGGCGGCTGAATCTGGGCCTGTTCCAGACCGACATCAACGTCGCCTGGGACCTGGCGCCCCACGACATCTCCGTCATCCTGTACATTCTCGACGAGATGCCGGTCGGCGTGAACTGCCAGGGCAAGGCCCACGTGACGCCGGGCATCGAGGACGTCACCAATATGACGCTGACGTTCGGAAACGGCACGTTCGCCCTGATCCACAACAGTTGGCTGGACCCGAACAAGATCCGCCAGATGACGTTCGTCGGCCGCCAGAGGATGCTGGCCTACGACGACATCGAGCCGATCGAGAAGATCCGCATCTACGACAAGCGGGTCGAGGTTCCGCCGCACTACGACTCGTTCGCCGAGTTCCAGTTCTCGTACCATCACGGCGACATGTACTCGCCTTCGGTCAAGCAGACGGAATCGCTGAGCCTGGAGTGTCAGCATTTCATCGACTGCATTCAGACCGGAGTGCAGCCGGAATCGAGCGGGGCCGAGGGCCTTCGCGTAGTGCAGGTCCTGGAAGCCGCGTCGAAGTCTCTGAAGATCAACGGGGCCCGCGTGGAAGTGTCCAGCGCCCGGCGGGCGGTTCGAGCTCTCGGCCCGGCCTTGAGCCTGGCCTGATCGGTGATTCTGCGCCGGAAGGCAGAGCGGGAGGCCTTCCGGTCTGGATGGGCATACGGTGCAACTACCCGCGGAAGGGGATATTGTTCGTCATGAAAAAGCGGGCCATGGTGTTCAGCGTGGTTCTGGTCGGCGTCAGTGCGGTGTATCTGGGGTACAGGATTCATCGAGCGCACAGCTCACTGGAGCAATACAAGGCGGCCTTCGGGTACGATACTCCGACTCGCGGCCTGTCGGACTGCGTGTTTGAAAGTCCCGCGTGGAAAGGGATGCTCATTGACGCCTCCATCACATACACGGATGGAGCCCACAACATCGAACCCTACGACATCGACGGAGACGGCGTACTCGATCTGGTGGCCAATTCGTACCGATCCGATGCGCTGATGACGTACCGGTTTGGCCCCGCCGGCGAGTCGCTGAACCGGGAACGTTGGGTTCGCCATGTCGTCGATTCGGGGGTCGGCGGCGGATACCCGAGGTTTCCCGTGGGCGGGTATGCCAAGGCCGTCCTCAAGCAGAAGGTGATAGGGACCTATACAGAAGGCGCCCACTACACCGCGATCGGCGACCTCAACGGCGATGGTCGGGCGGACATGGCCGTGGCGGGCGATCTGACCCGGTACGACGTCGTCTGGTACGAGGCGACCGGACCCGAGGGGCCCGG
>JBDKUU010000048.1:0-2132 GCA_039679525.1 Phycisphaerales bacterium
CCTCGTCGGCGGGGTTGGGATTGTATGCCTTGAAGGCCAGGAGCCATTTGTCATGCAGATAGCTCTCGACAGCCTCCCGCTCCGCGTCTGTCAGCGCCCGGCTGTAGACGAGGACCTCGGCCAGCTCACCTGCCCAGCCCAAGCCGTCGCAGGCGCCCAGGCCGCCGATGAATCCGCAGGGGGCGGCCCCCTGGATGGTCTGCTTGATGCCGGAGAGCTGGCCCAGCGGCCGCTTGTTCCGAAAGACGTCGAGAACGCCCGTCGTGCTGTTGAGCCGGGCGGTGTCGACCGTGAAGCCGGTGGCCGGGACGTGCGTGGCGACGATGACGGTGTTCAGGCCCGCCTCGCCGTAGCCGCTCAGGGCGACGACAGTCTGCGTGATGTTGAAGCTCCCCAGGGCTAACGGAGTCTCGCCCGCGACTTCGCGCCAGCCGATGAACCCGCGGAAATAGTACGGCCAGACGCTCGCTTCGAGACGGCTTCGGGCGACTCCGATGACGGTTATGTCCCGGCCGTTGGGATTGTAGCAGAAGGACATGGCCTCGTCGCAGACGTCGTGAAACGAGACCGCATACAGGCCCGAGGGCGTCTGGACCTCGCCATAGATCGCGCCGCCGCTGCCGCCGGTCGCGTGCCTCTGGTTCCCCGAGGTGTCCGGCCACTCGGAGACGGCGGAACCCAGTCGGCGATTGGCGAAGCTCGCCGCATCCAGTCTCAGCTCCAGCCCCGCCGTGACGGGCAATTCGGCTCCCATGGAAGCGGCCGCGGGCCACACGCATGTCCCCAACGCGACGATCATCCAGCGGCTGATCCCACCCTCCATGGTTGTTGCCCCCTTCTGGCTAGCTGTTGTTTGCTGTTCCTGGCGCAGACCATTCGGTGCAGAATAGCCCGCCGGAGCGACCTCATCAATTCGAAGGCCCGCAGGCAAAAGCATGAATGTGACCCCGCGAAATTCCTTACGCCGAGCGGACAAAGACTGTGCAGAACCGGAACGTGATGTCCGATCTATCTGGTGGACTGAACCATCCGCCGTCCCTTCCGCGACCAGGATTGTTGGAAGTATACGTACTAGTACGTAAGCATCGTTAGGTATTCCAGGGGGATATCGCGTACATACCAGGAAAACACGTAAAGCTCTAGGGATTTGCCTGCCGAAAGTCATCTCATCAGACGACTCTTGTTGTCGCAACATCTTGGGCCGATGTACAACGAGCCCGCGAGCAACATGGTTGATTACGGAGGGAGCAGGGAAATGGATCTTCATGGTTACGCACAGGTCATGTTGGGAGATCAGGCCGAAGGACCCGCCTCTGCCCGTGATCCCGTGGAGAAGCTGACCGCCAAGGACGTGATGCAGTACGGCGTCGTCAGTGTCGAGAAGACCGAGCCGGTGTACCGAGCGGTGTCGCTGCTGCTCGATAGAGGCATCAGCGGGTTGCCGGTCACTGCCGAAGGGCGGCTGGCGGGCATGCTCTCGGAAAGGGACCTGCTCCGCGTGGTCCACAAGAGCGAGTATTTGCCAGGCCAGGTCGGAGACTACATGACCGCCGAAGTCGTCTGCTTCGACGTCGACGACTCGCTGTCCACGGTCTCCATGCGGCTTGTCCGCAGCGCGTTTCGACGCGTGCCCGTGCTGCTGCACAAGCGGACTCTGGCCGGCATCATTACCCGCCGGGACCTGATCCGCATCTACAGAGACAGGCTCTATCCTCCGACGGCGCCTGGCCGCCGGGAATTCGGCCAAGGCCTGCCCATCGAAGACGTCATGAAACCCGGCCTGCTGACGCTCAAGCCGGACGCTCCTCTCGTCGAAGCCATGGACATGATCGTCCGGCGGCATGTCACCGGCCTGCCCGTCGTCGACGAGCAAATGATGCTTCTGGGCATCATTACGGAAAAGGACCTTCTGAACTATTGTCTCCATCCTTTTCCCCCGGACGCCACGGTTGGAGCTTTCATGACCACCCATGTGGTCACCTTCGACCGCAAAACCGACCTGAATCTGGTCTGCGAATGCCTGATCGAGAAGGACTTCCACCGGGTGCCCATCGTCGATCAGGGCAAGCTGGTCGGGATCATCAGCCGGTCGGACATCCTCAGAAGCAGGGCGGCCGCTTTCAAACGATAGA
>JBDKUU010000049.1:0-4014 GCA_039679525.1 Phycisphaerales bacterium
TGTCTCAGGCACGGATGGAAGTAACGTGAAGTATGCCTCTGCCCCAGGGGTCCAGGACCCACCCGAAAACCCCTCGCAGCAACCCAGTTTTCTATGTCTTTATGTGACCTACCACCATGAGCCCAGTATAGCCGTGACGAGGCCTGCTTACAACCAGGAAATGTCATCAAAACCATGGATCGTTCCCGCTATCCAAGTGCGATTGGGCCCGACACGGTCCCAGAGAGAACCTGGGCAATATACGACATATGGGCAATAGTCAACGACTGGTGCACCGGCAGAGTGAGAAGATGATCCTTCAGAAATCGAGCGTCAGGAAAGCCCGACCAGTCGAATCCTCGGTGGTACCCTTTCCAGAACGGAAAGGCCGCGATGCCGTGCGCGTTGAGAGAGGCTGTCACAGCATCGCGCCGCGGCGTCAGGATCGGCATGGCCATGGGACACACCCCCTCCGGCAGCTCGCGAAACAGCGGCTCGACGTGCGGGAGCCCCTGTGTCATCCCGGCGAGGGCGAGATAATTCGTTCGTCGGCGATCGATCACCGCGTGGGGATCGATGCCCGCCGCAATACCCCTCGCCAAAGAGGACATTGACCAATCCTCCATGCCGGCATCGAAGTAGTAATCCGCCGGCATGTCCGGCAGACCCTCGGTTGCCCCGGTCGTTCGGCTGACGCGACCGCGACGCAACATCGCGGCCCGCAACGGGCTGTAGAGCCCGAATCTCTCCAGCCCCCGAAAGACCTGGCTCTTGAACAGAGGCAACATGTTCCTCGCCGTTCTTCCCGCGGGCGGAGAACGCATCCCTTCCGTCGTGTCGCGACCTCGCAGGCACAGGACGCCGCCGTCGGGAACCGGCAGGAACTTGCGGAGACTGAACACCGCCGCATCGCCGGTCGTCCCCACGGGACCGAGATCGTCGCGAGAGAACAGGGCCAGCGCACAATCCTCGATCAGAAGCAGGCCCCTGCTCTTGCACAACGCGGACACCTCCGCCAGCGGCTGCGCCCATCCGAAGTAGTGCGTGACGTAGACGGCCCGCGTTCGCTTCGTCACGCGGTCGGCGAGGTCCTTCACGTCGATCCTCGCGTCGCGGCCGACGCGGTACAGCGTCACGCTCGCTCCGCCCGCCAGCAGCGGATCGATCTCAGACCCGCAGTTATAGGACGGAGCCAGGATCTCGTCTCCCCCGGCGAGCCCCAAGTCCCGGCACAGGCGACGGATCGCCACGCGTCCCAGGTAGGTCGGGACTGCGGCGGCCCCGTCGAACTGTTCCCACCGCGGAAGACCTGCAGGCCGTTTCACCGCCGCCGCGAGCACGCGGACGAATCTCCCGCCGTCGTTCGCGCAGCATCGATGTCGTCCGGTCATATTCTGGTCCTGATCCAGCTCTTCCACAGGGCTCGGCGAGGCAGCGGCAGCTTCGGAGCGACTCTGCCAAACCAGATCCGGTAGTACAGCAGATGCAACAGCCGCGACAGCAGCGTCAGACAGCGACATCGCAGGCGGCCGCCCAGATGATTCGCCGCGATCAGCATGGACCCGAGCGGGTACTCCTGAGCGCCGAGCTGGACCTTGTAATCGTAGTGCCCGCAGCCCGCCTCGATGTGACGAATCCCCTCTCCGATCGCATCCTCGATCATCTTCATCAGTCCGAAGCGTCCCAGTCCGAACCGGTCCCATTCCTTCCCGGCAGGTCGGGCCGGGAGCCTCCAGCAGAACCGATCGCCGAGACAGTACCCGTACTGATAAGACACGACCTTCCCATCGGCGAGCAGCCGGTAGAGCCGCAGCCGGCCCAGACGGGCGAGCTCGCGCGTCAGATCGCGGTTGAACTCGAGCCCCTGCGGCCAATCCTGAAAATGCCCCAGCTTGCCCTGCGCCGCCCACTGCTCGGCGTGCATCGCCTGGAATATCTCGAACTCCTTCACGGCCGCGTCTTCCTCGGTGACGATGTCGGACTCGATCTTGAATGTGCGATCGAGCAGATTCAGGTCGCGGCGGTAGTTCTGTTTCTGCCGCTTGTCCAGGCCCTGAACGAATTCGTCGAAACTCGGCGCCGGATGGAAGGAGCTGTGAACCCCAATCTGGGCGTCCCGGACGACCCGGACCGCCGGCCCCAGGTCCCGGCACGCCTTTCGCACGTGCTCGACGGAGGAGTCCAAACCGTTCATCGGTCCCAGCCACACCGCACCGCAGCCGTCTTCCTCCAGCCAGTACGGGACGATCCGCCTGACGGCCTCGTCCGCCCACGGGTCGCTCACCAGCAGCGAGCAGATGGCCAGGGCGAAGTCGCAACCTACGAGCTTGGCGATTCGCAGGCCGCCGCAGGTCCACAGCCGCTCGCGGAACATCGGGACCACGCCGACCAATTCGCCGCCGGCGTGAAAGACGAAGATCCGCAGTTCCCGCCCGCGGCCATAATGCGACCACCAGATGCGACACCAGTCGAAGCTGGCGTACGCTTCTCTCTGGAGTTCGACGACCAGCTTGTCCCAGGACTCCCGCAAGGGAGCGGCTTCGTCGAAGCTTCTCAGCAACGTCAAGGTAGGAGTCTGATCCACGAAAGATGCCTCACTCGGTCGGAGATCCCGGCCCACGGGAAGTGCCTCTGCAGGTGTCGACCGACTACGCGGTCACGGAATCGTCAGCACGGATTGCGAGCTGCCCAGCGGAATGCGACGCGCGTCGTTCACTTCGTCGCGCAAACGCCCCGTCTCCAGATTGGCTTCACCACACCGGTCATATGCGCCTTGAAGATCCGCCATTTGCCATTCAACCCGTTCCGCTGTTGCGGATCACGCCGATGCAAGCTATGGGCCAGCCACAGCGGCATGCGCAACAGGACGCCGAACAACATGAACAGATTGGCCACCCAGGCGGGGAGGAACCCGCGGGTCCTGTCCAGGAACAGAAGAACGGCCACTCGCTTGTTCAGCGACATCTCGTGAATGACCTGATTCGAGCTGCCGCCGTAGATGTGCACGATTTGCGCGCCGGGGAAGTACCGGACCCGCCAGCCGGCCCGATGGACCCGGTGACAGAACTCCGCCTCCTCCCCGTACATGAAGAACGACTCGTCCAGTCTCCCGACCTTTGTCAACACCTGGCGGGGGATCAGGAAGAAGCAGCCGGCGACGACGTCCACGTCCTGCTCCGCGGTGAAGTCGAGGTTCATGTACCGGTCGGGATGCAGAATCGACCACTGGAAGAACCGGTGCATGCGGAAGAAAGCCACGGAACCCAGCGCGATCTGCGAGAGCGAATGGAAGCGGAAACAAGTGCTCTGCCATTCCCGGTTCGGCCAGAGCACTCGGCATCCCACCACGCCGGCTTCCGCGTGCTCGTCCGCATAACGAATGGTCTTGGCGATCGCGTTGTCCAGCACGACCGTGTCCGGATTGAGCATCAGGATGTAGCGGCCGCGAGCCCGCTCGAATCCCTGGTTGTTGCCCGCGGCAAATCCGCGATTGTCCGGGTTCGCGGTCAGCAGGACCTGGGGGAACTCGGTCCGCACCATGGCCGCGGTGTCGTCCGAAGAGGCGTTGTCCACGAGGATGACCTCGAAGGAAACGCCCCGGGTCTGTTCGTAAACGGACTGGAGGCAGTCCCTCACCATGTCCCGCGTGTTCCAACTGACGATGATGATGGACACGTCAAGCGAAAGGTTCGAAGAACCGGCCTGACCCGCGGCGTTCGTGTCTCGACGCTGTTCTGTAATCGTATCGCCCCTCATCCCCGAAAGCTCACATCGTATGCCGGCGATCGGCCGTCCCGGAAGGAACGCTCCCGAGCGGCGGCTGCAAATTCGTTCCGGAAACACAAATGGAGACGGTCGGAGTTGCACCAACATCTTCGGCCCTTGCGAACCGACGCTCTCCTTGAGCTACGTCCCCTCGTCCAGCGCTGTGCATCATCGGTCTGCCTGAGCTTGCACTTGAACGAATTCGGGTTTGCGGATGGCTCTCGAAGCGGTCCGGTCATGAATACGAGCAGGACACCCGGCCCGGAATCG
>JBDKUU010000050.1:0-2267 GCA_039679525.1 Phycisphaerales bacterium
CCTCGTCGGCCTGGTTCATCGAGATGATGATTCACCAGGTGGACGAATGCTGCTGGATCAAGGACGCCTGGCCCGTGAGCGCGGAGGGCCTGGGCGGCGTCGAGCCCGGGAGCACGGATTGCAGCCAGAACCTGCACACCTACGCCATCGAGTACACCTTCGCCGACGGGACGAAGGCCCTTGTCGACAGCCGCAATCAATCGAATTGTCACAACGAGTTCGCCACGTGGGTTCACGGCACGAAGTGCGCCGCCCAGTTCTCCGGGAACATCCACGCCCCGACCGTCCACACGTACAAGGACCAGCGATGCGCCAAGGACAACATCGCGTGGCGGCCGCCGGAGGAGAAGATGAGTCCGTATCAGGTCGAGTGGGACACGCTGCTGGCCGCGATCCGCGAAAACCGCACGCACAACGAGGTCGAGCGGGCCGCGTACACAAACCTCACGTCGATCATGGGCCGGGCCGCGATCCACATGGGCCGGATCATCACGTGGGACGAGATGCTGGCCTCCAACTTCAAGTTCTGCCCGAACGTGGACTTCACGATGGCCAGTCCCTCGCCCGTCCAGGCGAACGCCGAGGGCCGCTATCCGATCCCGACTCCCGGCAAGTGGACGGAGATCTAAGTAGGCCCAATTGTCCATTTTGCAGAAGTCCAGATCTGAGCGTCAGGGACGCCGCTTGTCCCGCTCTGCTCGAACGGCTTCGATGAAGCCCGGCGGATT
The DNA here is from genome assembly GCA_039679525.1 of Phycisphaerales bacterium. Classification (GTDB taxonomy): domain Bacteria; phylum Planctomycetota; class Phycisphaerae; order Sedimentisphaerales; family Anaerobacaceae; genus PLanc-01. The sequence continues at coordinate 729 of JBDKUU010000050.1, forward strand.
GACGACCGGGCCGGCGGCGGTCTTGACGGCGGTCGCAGTCCAGAGTTCCACGATCCGCGCCGGCGCGACCTCCGGATCGACCTGGCAGGCCAGGGCGGCCAATCCCGCCAGGTAGGGGACGGCCCAGCTCATGCCGCCCTCGACATCGTAGGTGTAGACGTCCGGGCCGCGGTGGCTGGCGGTCGTGCGATTGCCCGCGGGGACGCACAATGCGGGCCGGGTATCGGAATACCGGCCGGTCCTGTAGCAGTTCGGATCGTCGAAATTGCCGGACGGATCGCGCCGCAAGGTGGCCAGACGCAGGAAGGCCGTGTCGCACGTGACCACGAGGATGCCGTGCTGCGACGCCTTCTCCACCGCCTGTGTCCAGGCGTCGAAGTTCGGACGCTGCGAGAACATGCCGAGCGAGATGCTGACGACCCGGATCCGGGGCTTGTCGCCGAGCGTCTCGTTGAGCTCGACGATCCGGTTCAGCAGGTCCGTCCACGGCTTGTTGTCGGTCCATTTCCACGGCGGGACCGCGTAGTAATAGAGCGAGGCCTTGGGCGCCACGCCGCAGTCCTTGCCTACCGCGATGCTGCTCACCGGCGGTCCGTGCATCTGCACGGGCACCCAGGGCACCTCGATCGGCTCGTACTGCACGATGCGGTCGGCGTACTCCTTGTGTTCTCTCAGCAGCGGCTGGTCGATGATGGCGATTCCCACGCCTTGGCCATCGATGCCTTGCTCGTGGAGGCGGCGAACGCCCAAGCCGGGGTTCTTGCCCTCCTCGAGCAGACGATTCGGATCGAAACCCTCCGGGAGCCGGGCGGCGGAGGGCCAGCGAGTCCGGCTGTCGAAGGGCATCTGCCGGAGCACGGCGTCCTTGCCCCGCAGGTCGAGCCTGGCCAGCGAGACGCCCGCGAATCCCCAGAACGCGTCGAACTTGGCGAGGTCCGCCTCCGTCCGCAACGCGACCTGCCGATCCTGTCCGATGTCGATGCGTCCACTGGGCCCGATGATCCCGCCCAGCCAACTCTTGCCTGGAGAGAGCGTCACGAGCGTGAAGGGAGCCTTGAATTCAGCCATCCGCGTGAACCTCGCGGTCAGATCCGGGTACACGACGTTCAGCGCCTCCATGCCTCCATCCCGCGAGGTTTTCTCGCTTGCCGGCGGGCCGAGCAGTTCCTTGACGTCCTCGGGCGTCGTCAGCTTGTACGCCAGTTTTCCCTCACTGGCGGCTTGACGGGCTTTCTCCAGGGCAGATTGCCCCGTCGGCGGGCTTTCCTGGCTTGCCGACAGTGCGGCTACCCACAAGCCCAGGAGCATCGCGATCATTTTAGCTCGGTTCTGCACTTTTCCGTCTCCTCAGATCATGCCGCAGATTACGGGGCGGCCGTGACGAAGCCGCCAACGGCTCCCACACGCCCATGCAATAGATAGACGGTCCAGGAGCGTCTTTGTTACCAGTCGTCGCTCCGGAGACGATCGTGACAGGCAGCGACCCGATCGGGTATGATACCCCCGGCACGGCGGATCGCGCGCCGGGGCAATCTGAAG
>JBDKUU010000051.1:0-15644 GCA_039679525.1 Phycisphaerales bacterium
TTTTCGCCAAGCTGCGCCGCCCGGGCGGCCAACTGCGTCACGCAATTGCGGCTCGGTCGCTGCCCCATGTCCCAGAAACACACCAGCAGCATCTTCCCCTCCGCATCGGGCGGCGGATCGATCCCCAGGTCTTTCAGCAGCGGCAGGAGCTTGCCCCTTAGCGACGCGGGCTTGCGAGGGACATACTGCCCACGGCCGCCATCCTCAGAGACGACGATTCTGACGTCGGTCGCGCCGGCCTCCACATCCGCAAACGTGGACAAGACCGGCGCCCTTCTCGTTCTGACGTCCAAATGCACCACGCCTTTGCAGACCCGAATAGTGAATCCGCCTCCGGCATCCGTCTGGATGCCCCGCGAATCGGGCTGCCCGTCGCCGTAAACGAAGATCTCGGCCCCCGCCACTGGCTCGCCGTTCGAATCGACGACGACTCCGGTGACGGACTGGTCGGCCGGAGGGAGCTTGAAAGGCCCTACTTCCCGACGCCCGTCCTTGAGATCGGAGGCGCCGACAGGAATTTCGAGCCTGCCGTACCCGTCCGCCACCGCCGAGACCCTGTACTGCCGGCCCGCTGGGATCGCCTTCACTTCGAAGACCCCGTCCGGACCCGTGAGAATCGTGTCGTACGGGGTCACAGGCATGATCCACGAGGACATGTGCAATTGGACTCGGACACGAGCCCTCTGGAGCGGCTTGCCTTCCTGATCGAGCACCGTCCCCGCAAAAGTCACGCCCGGCTTGAGCTTGATGTCGAGGTGGTCCAGCTCGCCGCCGAGATCCACGATCAAGGCCAGGTTGCGAACCACGTCCCTGGCCACCAGGATGAACGGCGTGTCCTCTCCCCGAAGGGGAATCGGGTCCCAGGCGATCTTGAACCGGCCGAACGAATCGCTGACGGCTTCGTTCCTCGGCATAGGCAACACAACGAACTTCACGCCGGGCAGTGGATTGCCGGTGGGGTCCCGGACGATCCCGGCGGCTTCCAACGGTCTGACGACACAGGACGTTCGTACGGTTCGACCGTCCTCGACGGAGATCACCTCGTCTCGAATCGTCGGATGGCCGTGCCCTTCCTTGAGGACCCCCGTTACTTCGTATTCTCCCGCCGGGACCCGTATGCGGGCCACGCCGTCTGCGTCGGTGAAGCCATTGAAATGCCGATCGCGGCGGACCGTGAAGACGTTGACCATGGCGTTCGCGACGGGTTCGCCCGCCGGCTCGCTCACGGCCACCTCGATGACGCCACCGGCGCCGAGTTGGAGCTTGACGCCGCTTTTCGTTTCTCCCGCCTGGAGGCCCATCCCAGCGAAAGCCCTTCCTTCCGAGCCACGACGTAGCTCTCCTTCTTTGGGTCTACCCCCTGTGGGATAGTCAGGGAGAACATCCCGTCGCCCGCGGTGGTCTGCTCGTCCACCACCTTCGGGTCTGGCACGAAGGCCGCTTCCGCATAGATCATCTGGATCAGCGTCACCCTGGCGTCCGCGACCGCGGACCCTTGACGATCGCCGATCCGGCCCGAAATGCGAATCGAGTCCGCCGACGCGCTTGCCGCGACAGACGCCGACAACAGGCCGACGACAAATGTGAATCCGAGACTCCCGTTGGCCATGACAATTCCCCGTCCACACCAAGCCCGCTTCTTCCGCTCTTCCATCGCACGTCGCGGTTCATTCAAGGATGTCGCTCTGGGCGGCATTATGGTCGACCCGATGCCGGCGGACAAGGAGAAACAGGCTCGAATCGGGATAAATACCCGTGTGAAAAGGGGTTATGCACGCCGGGATGGACCGCTCGCAAGAAAACCGGCTTCCCGACTGCGAGAATGCTTGAATTCAGTCGAAAAATTGTTTGACAGAAACGCGGAGTCTGTTAGAATTCGAGGTTTCTAACTAACGGAAAACTGTAGAGAGTACGCTTATGAAATGCTTTATGGCCAAAAACGATCAGGTGGAGCACAAGTGGTTGCTGGTGGATGCCGACGGGGCCGTTCTCGGTCGCATCGCCTCCAAGCTCGCCATGATCCTGATGGGCAAAACCAAACCGACGTATACGCCCCACGTGGACATGGGCGATTTCGTCGTCGTGGTCAACGCCGAGAAGATCCGGCTCACCGGCAACAAGGCCGAAGTGAAGACCTATGAGTCGTACTCGGGCTATCCGGGCGGGCACAAGTACACCAGCTACGCCAAGATGATGGAGCGCAAGCCTGAGAAAATCCTCGAGCTGGCCGTCCGCAGGATGCTGCCCAAGACCCAGATGGGTCGCAGGGCCCTGGACAAGCTCAAGATCTACGCAGGCGCCGAACACGAGCACCAGGCCCAGCAGCCCCAGAAAGTACAACTGTTCTAAGTGTGGAATTGAAGAGCCATGACAGAAAATAGACCTGAGAACACGACCGTCGAACAGAAGCAGGCCCCTGCCGAGACCAAGGCGGTCATCGGACCCGGCAACGCCAGCAAGGCGAAATACGGCTACTGGTGGGGCACCGGCCGTCGCAAGACCTCCGTCGCCCGCGTGCGGATTCGACCGGGCACCGGCAAGCTGGTGATCAACAAGAAGGAACTCGAAACCTACTTCACGAAGGACCAGGACCGCAAGGCTGTCGTGGCCGCGTTGAAGCTCGTGCACGCCGAGAACGCCTTCGACGTGTTCGTCAACGTTCGGGGCGGCGGCACGACCGGCCAGGCCGGTGCGGCTCTCCTGGGCGTCGCCAGGGCTCTCAAGACGTACGATGAGAACTACCTGCCCGCATTGAGGGACAACGGCCTGCTGACTCGTGACCCGAGAATGGTCGAGAGGAAGAAGCCGGGCCAGGCGGGCGCAAGGCGGAGATTCCAGTTCTCCAAGCGTTAATCCGACGCAAAACCAACGGGATTGCCACAGCCGCCGCGAGACACTCGTTGCGGCTGTTTTTTTTTGTATGTCGTGTCCCCTCCGCTCCCCCGCTGCGGCGAGCGGCTCCGGCCCTGTGTGGACAGGCGACGCTGCACGACTGTTTTTGAACGGCGAATGGGACGTTCGCCCTGTCGAGGAACAGCTATGGTACGAGTTGCGATCATTGGCGCCAGCGGATACACGGGCGCCGAGTCTATTCGAATCCTTCTGCGGCACAGCGAAGCGAAGCTGACCTATCTGACGGCCCTGCCCGAAGAGTGCGGCCCGGCCGAAGAGATCTTCCCGGAGTTCCGCGGCCGCTGCACCCTGCCGATCGAGCCGCTGAACCTGGAGAAGCTCTCGGAGTCCGCGGACGTCGCTCTGTGCTGTCTGCCCCACAAGGTTTCGATGCAATTCGTGCCCGAACTGCTCCGGGCCGGCGTCAAGGTGGTCGACTTCAGCGCCGACTACCGCATCAAGGACGTCACGGTCTACGAGAAGTACTACAACGTGGTCCACACCGACGCGACCCACCTGGACGAGGCGGTCTACGGCCTGCCGGAGCTGTTCCGCAAGAAGATCAAGAAGGCCCGGCTGATCGCTAATCCCGGCTGCTTCCCCACCGGGGCGACGCTGGCCCTGGCCCCCCTGCTGAAGGCCGGACTGATCGACCCCAGCTCCATCATCGTCAACTCCGTGACCGGGGCATCCGGGGCCGGCAAGACCCCCTCGGTCAAGTTCCACTTCCCGAACATGAACGAGAACATCTTCGCCTACGGAATCGGCACTCACCGGCACATGCCGGAGATGGAGCAGATCGCGGGCGAGGTCGCGGGAACCCCCGTGCAGATCCTGTTCCAGCCCCACGTCGGGCCGTTCGATCGCGGCATCCTCTCGACCGTCTACAGCCAGCCGAAACAGGGCGTCAAGGCCGAGCAGCTTCTGCCCCTGTACAACGACTTCTACAAGGGCGAGCCCTTCGTCCAGGTCCGCAAGACCGCCCCGGCGGTGAAGGACGTCTGCGGGACGAACTACTGCCACATCTTCCCGACGCTGGTCAAGGGCCGGATCATGGTCTTCTCCGTGATCGACAACCTGACCAAAGGCGCGTCCGGCCAGGCCATTCAGAATATGAACATTCTCTTCGGCCTGCGGGAGACCATGGGCCTGGATTGATTTGGTTCAGATGATCCCTGCGGCGGGCGCCACTCGACATGCACGATGCATGCCCGGTGTTTTGAGTTTATCGCTTTTGGCCTCCAGCATAATTGTGGTAAAATCCCCATGCCGTCACGGGGGATAGGGCAACGCGGGAGTGCGACCTGAGCACCGTGGCGGTGCTATACGGCATGGGGGTTGGCATCCGACGAGATGCCGACCCCTTTAACCATGCTGGTGGCCCAAAGCGGTAAACTCCCGCTTCGATAGAAGCGGTTTGCTCTATTCGGATCTCTCGAAGACAGTATGAGTGGTGTGGCGCCGCGCACTGCCTGAGCTTGAGTTGAAGATTATGGATAGGATCGAGGAAATCTGCCGCAAGAGAAAGCTGGCCCATCAGAAGCTGGTGGCCGCCGATTCGAAGGTCTATCGGGCCTTCCTGGACATGGAGGCGGCCGCCTACGTGGACGGCGCCCTGGCGAAGAAGCACAAGGAGCTGATCGCCGTGGGCATCTCGGTCGTGACGGACTGCGAATCGTGCATGCAATGGCACATCGGCCAGGCGGCCAAGGCAGGCGCGAACCGGCAGGAGGTGCTCGAAGCCGTCGAAGTCGGGATCGAGATGGGCGGCGGCCGAGCCACGGTCTCGGCGCGGTTCGCCCTGGACGTGATGGAGAAGGTCTTCGGGAGCTGACGTCATGGAGAGCGAAAAACTCAGAATCGCGACTTGCCAGTTCGCCGTCGGTGAATCCGAGCCGCAGAACGCCCGCGCGATCCGGCAGTTCCTCAAGAGAGCGAAAAAAGCAAACGCCGAGATCGTGCACTTTTCGGAGTGCGCCCTGAGCGGCTACGTCGGCGCGGACTTTCCCTCGTTCGAGGACTACGACTGGGCCCTGCTCCGCGAAGAGACTCGCACGATCATGGCCCTCGCGGGTGAACTGGGTCTGTGGGTCGTCCTGGGCAGCTCGCATCCGCTGACGGAGCCCCATTGGCCGCACAACAGCCTCTATCTGATCAGTCCCGAAGGCAGGATCGCGGACCGCTACGACAAACGATTCTGCACTCCGGGCGATCTCGACCATTTCACGCCGGGCAACCGGTTCGTCACGTTCACGATCAGCGGGGTCAAGTGCGCCCTGCTGATCTGCTTCGACCTGCGGTTCCCCGAGTTGTATCGCGAACTCTACAAGCTGGGCGTCCAATGCCTTTTCCAGTCGTTCTACAACGCCCGGCAGCGAGGCCCCAGCGTGCACACGCACATCATGCGTCAGACGATGCAGGCCCACGCGGCGACGAACCACCTCTGGGTGAGCATGACCAATTCCTGCGGCTGGTTCTCGCCCTATCCGGCCTGTTTCATCCAGCCGGACGGCGTGATCGCCGAGCAGCTCAGGCCCAACCGCCCGGGCATGATGGTCAACACGGCGGACCTCGGCCAGGACTTCTACGACCCCATGGCAGGCTTCCGCGACTTGGCCATCGCCGGCACACTCACCAACGGCCAGGGCGAGATCGATGACCCAAGATCGAGAGACACGCACGCACTATAGCGCATCTGCGGCTGGCGGGAAGATCCGACATCGCCATGGCGACCGAGCAAAAGACTGTTGTTGCCTTCGGCCGGACGATGTGTATAATTGGGAAGAATATACACCTAGAGGAGCAACGACAATGAGAACCAACGTTGTGCTGGATGACGATTTGGTGCGAACAGCAATGGAGTTGTCGGGGTTCGAGACGAAGAAGAAAGCCATCGAAGAGGGCTTGAAGCTCCTGATTCAACTCAACCGACAAAGCCAGATCAAGAAGTATCGCGGGAAGCTGCACTGGACTGGAGACCTTGACGAGATGAGAACGGACAAATGATTCTCGTGGACTCGTCGGTGTGGATCGACTATTTCAACGGCAAGACCACCGGCCAGACGGATCTCTTGAATGTGCTTCTGGACCAGGAACTGATCCTGACCGGGGATCTTGTCGTCGCGGAGGTGTTGCAGGGTTTCAAGGAGGATCGCGAATTCAACAAGGCAAGAGACCTTCTGGACACGCTCATCTGCAAGGATATGCTCGGGAAGAACCTGGCCGTCAAGAGTGCGCAGAACTACCGTCTGCTCCGCCGCAAGGGCGTAACGACGAGAAAGACGATCGACGTGATCATCGCCACATTCTGCGTACAGAACCGAATGGTCCTGCTGCACAACGACAGGGACTTCGAACTGATGGCCGAGCATTTGGGGCTTCAAACCATCACGTGGATGGACCCGGCGAAGGACTGAACTGAAGGCAAGGTCGCAGACCAAGGGAAGATCCGCCCTGTCCGGTACAATCAGATACGCTGGGGGTGGAGCGATCAACCGAGCGGGTTTCCGTATGGCTTCATCTGTGCGATTATCGGGAAACGCAGCCCGTCTCAGACATGAGACGGCTCATCCCAGAACCATTGGAGAATGACATGACGAATAAGACAGTAACGGGGCCGACAGGGTTTCTGGCGGCGGGGTTGGCTTCGGGCGTGAAGGTTTCGGGCAAGGATGATCTCGGGCTCCTGGTCTGCCCGGGCGGCGCCGTCGCGGCGGCCATGTTCACCACGAACAAGATCGTCTCGGCGGCCGTGCAGGTCAGCCGGGAACACATGGAGAGCCGAAAGGTCTACGCCGTGGTGGTCAATTCCGGCAACGCCAACGCCTGCACGGGAAAGAAAGGCCTGGCCAACGCCCGCGAGATGTGCGCCCTGACCGCCAATCACCTGGGCGTGGAGCCGCAAGGGGTGCTCGTCGCCTCGACCGGGATCATCGGGCACCAATTGCCCATGGAGAAGGTGACGGCGGGGATCAATGACGCCGCTCCCCTGCTCTCGGATTCCCCCAAGGCCGGGCTCGCCTTCGCACACGCCATCATGACCACCGACACCAAGTGCAAGCAGGCCTATCGCGAGGTCAAGTTCGGGCGTGCCGTGGTCAAGATCGTCGGAACGGTCAAAGGCGCCGGCATGATCGGCCCCAACATGGCCACGACCCTGCTGTTCATCACGACCGACGCGGCCATCACCAAGCCCCTGCTGGGCAAGGCGCTGTCGGCGGCGATCGGCGGCTCCCTCAACCGCCTCACCGTAGACGGCCACCAGAGCACCAACGACACCGCGATCCTCCTGGCCTCCGGCATGGCCGGGAACCCCCGCATTACCGGACCTTCCACCGGCTACGGCAAGTTCCTCGCGGCCCTGACCGACCTGTGCACCGACCTCGTCCACCAGATGGCCCTGGACGCCGAGGGGGCGACGCGGATGTTCCAGGTGATCGTCAAAGGCGCGGCGACGAAGGCCGACGCGGTCAAAGCGGCGCGGGCCGTCGCGGACTATCCCCTCTTCAAGTGCGCCGTCAACGGCGGCGACCCGAACTGGGGCCGGATCCTCTGCGCCGTGGGCTCTTCCGGCGTGAAGCTCAATCCGGACAAGCTCTCGTGCAAGCTCGACGACCTGTACGTCTTCCGAAATGGGGCCCCGACCGATTTCAACGCGAAGAAAGCCTCCCGCATCATTTCGCAGCGGCAATTCATCATTACTGTGGATCTGGGCGCCGGCCGGGACAGCGACTTCTACTACGGCTGCGATCTCAGCACCGAGTACGTCCACATTAATGCGGATTATCATACATAACAACTACACAGTCACGATGACCCTCAAGCGGGCAAGTCCCTTGAAATCTGAGGATTTGCCCGCTTCTTCATTGCGCCGCGTCATACATTTTGCTATGAATCCCTCGCAAATATCTTGAAAGGTCGTTCGATTTCGCTACACTGGGGCGGTCCTAGAGTCTCGTTTTGCAGGGGAATTCGAAGGTTGTTCAAAAGGAGCAAAGCATGAAGGCTCGTAGCGCGATGGGGTGTTTCATACCAGTTCTTGTACTCAGTGCGGTGGCACGTGCCGCCGAGACGGCTGCAGGGGCCATCAACCCTGAAACGGCATCAGGTACGACGCCGTTGTGGTGGATCGCACCCATCTCGGCGGTTTGTGCTCTGGGATTCGCCATGTACTTCTACAAGAAGATGATGACGGCGCCGGCCGGCACGGACAAGATGATCGAGATCGCACAGTACGTGCGAGAGGGCGCCTACGCATACCTGTTCCGGCAGTACAGCGTGGTCACCATGGTCTTCGCAATCCTCGTGGCCCTCTTCGCATTCCTCGCGTACAAGGGCATCCAGAACCCGTTTGTCCCGGTGGCGTTCCTCACGGGCGGGTTCTTCAGCGGCTTGTGCGGGTTCCTCGGCATGAAGACGGCGACCGCCGCCTCGTCCCGAACCGCCCAGGGCGCCAGCAAGAGCCTCAACAGCGGCCTGCAAGTCGCCTTCCGGTCCGGCGCCGTCATGGGCCTGGTCGTCGTGGGCTTCGGTCTGCTGGACATCTCGATCTGGTACCTGATCCTCGATAAGGTCGTCTACACGCCCGAGCACATGAAGAACGGCCTGTCGCTGTTCGGCCTGACGCTCGTTCACCCGGGCATGGACCCGCAGCGGATGCTCGTCGAGATCACCACGACGATGATCACGTTCGGCATGGGCGCTTCGACGCAGGCCCTGTTCGCCCGCGTCGGCGGCGGCATCTACACCAAGGCCGCGGACGTCGGCGCGGACCTCGTCGGCAAGGTCGAAGCCGGCATTCCGGAAGACGACCCGCGCAACCCGGCGACCATCGCCGACAACGTCGGCGACAACGTCGGCGACGTGGCGGGCATGGGCGCCGACCTCTACGAGAGCTACTGCGGCTCGATCCTGGCGACCGCCGCCCTGGGCGCGGCCCTTCCGTTGGCCTCCTCGAAGGCAAGCGGCATGGACCCGCTGACGGCCGTGCTGGCGCCCATGATCGTGGCGGGCATCGGCATCTTCCTCTCGATCGCCGGCATGTTCATGGTCCGCTGCAAGGAGGACGCCAGCCAGAAGAATCTCCTTCGCGCCCTTCTGACCGGAACGCTGGGCAGTTCAGCCCTGATTCTGGTGGCCCTCGTGGTGCTCGTGCTGCTCGATTGGATCAGTTGGGGCATCTTCGGCTCCGTGGTTTCGGGCCTGGTCGCCGGCGTCATGATCGGCCACTTCACGGAATACTACACCTCCGATGAATACACGCCGACCAGGGGCATCGCGAATCAGGCGAGAATGGGCCCGGCGACGACCATCATCGATGGTTTCGCCAACGGCATGTACTCTTCCGCCCTGCCGGTCGTCACGATCGTGATCGGCATCCTCGCCGCCTATGGCTTCGCCGGCGGCTTCACCAACGTAGCCATGGGCCTCTACGGCATCGGCTTCGCCGCGGTGGGCATGCTCTCGACGCTCGGCATCACCCTGGCGACGGACGCCTACGGCCCGATCGCCGACAACGCCGGCGGAAACGCCGAGATGGCCGGTCTCGGAGCGGAGGTTCGCAAGAGAACCGACGCCCTCGACTCCCTGGGCAACACCACGGCGGCGACGGGCAAGGGCTTCGCCATCGGCTCGGCCGCTCTGACGGCCATGGCCCTGCTGGCCGCGTACATCGAAGAGATTCGGATCTGGATCGGGCGGCTGGCCCAGGAAAGCGCCGATGGAATCTACTACGTGGGCAAGGTCGCCTTCGCAGCCAAGGACGGCATCGCCGGCGCCATCAACGCGCAGACGGCCACGATGGCCGACTTCGTGCACGCCTACGACCTGACGATCATGAATCCCAAGCTGATCGGCGGTCTGTTCCTCGGCTCGATGATGGCGTTCCTCTTCTGCGCGATGACCATGAAGGCCGTCGGTCGTGCCGCCGGCGCAATGGTCGAGGAAGTACGTCGGCAGTTCAAGGAAATCCCGGGCATCATGGAAGGCAAAGGCAAGCCGGACTATGCCCGCTGCGTGTCGATCTCCACCAAGGGCGCCCAGAAAGAGATGCTGCTGCCCTCGCTGCTGGCAATCATCGTGCCGGTTGTGACCGGCCTGTTCCTCGGCGTCTCGGGCGTCATGGGCCTGCTGACGGGCGGCCTGACCGCCGGCTTTACGCTGGCCATCACGCTCAACAACGCCGGCGGCGCCTGGGACAACGCCAAGAAGTACATCGAGAAGGGCGCCCACGGCGGCAAGAAGCTGCCCGACGGCACCAAGAACCCGGTGCACGGCGCCGCGGTCATCGGCGACACGGTCGGCGATCCGTTCAAGGACACCTCCGGCCCCAGCCTGAACATTCTCATCAAGCTGATGACAATGGTCAGCGTGGTCTTCTCCGGCGTGATCGTCAAGCTCGCCCCGCAGATCAGCGCCTGGCTGCATCTCGGCAGCCAATGATCGCGGTTTAAGGCAGGCAACGGTTGACGTTGCCCGATAATGCCTGTACTCTAGAAGGGTGGCCTGCGTTGGCCACCCTTTTCTTTTTGTGCAAAGTCAGGATTCCGGAGTGTGCAAGAGCAATGGTTGACTCCCCTGCTCTCCGAGCTCCAATTCCTAGTGAGGTAACAAGATTGGCGAGAAGAAAGCCAAATAAGAAGGCAAAGGAATTCGCGATCGCCGCGGCGAAGATCGCCCAGGAGCGGCATTGCAGCGACATCGTGATCTTGGACCTGCGGGGCCTGTCGCCGGCGGCGGACTATTTCGTGATCGCTACGGGCACCAGCGAGCGGCAGATGAGAACCGTCTGCGACGAGATAACCCAGGCCGGACGCGAGCAGGGCATGAGCCGCTTCGGCCGGGCCGGCTACGAGCAGGGCCGATGGATCCTGCTGGACTTCGTCGACGTGGTGATTCACCTGTTCGACTCGGAGTATCGCAGCTTCTATGAGCTCGACGTGCTCTGGGGAGACGCCGAGAAAGTCAAGTATTGATGATCGATGATTGATTATTGATGATTGCGAAGAATCCGCGGCCGACGCTCCCGTAGGGTGGGTTCTTAACCCACGCGTAACACGCCTTCGGGCCCGACCTGAGCAAAAGGCACCATGAAATCCACTGTAGACATCCTCGAAGAACGAATCTCCGCGGCGATCGCCAAGGCTGCCGGACAGACCGGCTGCTCGGCCGTCGTGCGGCCGGCGACCGATCCCAGGTTCGGCGACTACCAGGCCAACGGCGTGATGGGCCTGGCCAAACAGCTCAAGACCAATCCCCGCAAGCTCGCGGAGTCCGTGGTCGCCCTGCTCGATCTGGGCGACCTGTGCGAGCCGCCGGAAGTGGCCGGGCCGGGGTTCATCAACCTGCGGCTCAAGCCTCAGTACGTCGCCTCGGAGCTGCTCCGCGTCGCGGCCAATGACGGCAAGCGTCTCGGCATTCCCGCGACCACCACGCCCCAGACCGTCGTGGTCGACTTCTCCAGTCCGAACGTCGCCAAGCAGATGCACGTCGGCCACCTCCGCAGCACGATCATCGGCGACTGCCTCTGCCGGCTCCTGGAGTTCGAAGGCCACCGCGTCATCCGCCAGAACCACATCGGCGACTGGGGCACCCAGTTCGGCATGCTCATTCGATACATCATCGAGCACCGATCCCCCGCCGCAACGGGCGGCAAGACGCGTGACCTGCACAAAGACCTGTCCGTCGCGGACATGGAGGAGCTGTACCGAAAGGCGAAGCAGCGGTACGACCAGGACCCCCAGTTCGCCAAGGAGTCCCGCGACTGGGTCGTGAGACTTCAGAGCGGCGACCCGGACGCCCTGGCCCTGTGGCAGAGCATCGTCGAAGCGTCCCTTGACGAGTCGCAGGAGATTTACGACCGGCTGGTCGTTCAACTCACGGAGGGCGACGTCCGCGGCGAGAGCTTCTACAACGACAAGCTGCCCGCGGTGGTTGCGGACTTGAAGAAAGCCGGCTTGGCCGTGGAGTCGGACGGCGCGGTCTGCGTGTTTCCGCCGGGATTCAAGACCAAGGAAGGCGAGCCGCTGCCCTTCATCATTCAGAAGTCCGACGGCGCGTTCCTCTATGCGACGACGGACCTCGCGGCCCTGCGGTACCGCATCAACGAGCTCAAGGCCGACCGGATCGTCTACGTGACCGACGCCCGGCAGATTCAGCACTTCCAGATGCTCTTCAAGGTCGCCGAGATGGCCGGCTGGGACACCCGCGACGGCCGCAAGATCGAGCTGGTCCACGTCACGTTCGGCAGCGTCCTCGGCGAGGACGGCAAGCCCCTCAAGACCCGCTCCGGCGAGAACGTCAAGCTCAAGGAGCTGCTCGACGAGGCGGTCGAGCGGGCCAAGGGCGTCGTCGAGGAGAAGAACCCCGAGCTGCCGCCGGAGAAGAAGCTGGAAATCGCCCAGGCCGTCGGCATCGGCGCCGTCAAGTACGCCGACTACTCGAACAGCCGCACCAGCGACTACGTCTTCAGCTTCGACAAGATGCTGGCCATGGAAGGCAACACCGCCCCGTACATGCAGTACGCGTACGCCCGCGTCCGGTCCATCGAGCGAAAAGCCCAAACCAAGGGCGTGGACATCCAGAGCGAGCTCAAGAGCGCCACGACGCTCAATCTGAGCGACCCGAGCGAGCTGGACCTCGCCAAGCACCTCGTGCGGTACGCCGAGGCGCTCGAATCGGCGATCGGCGACTACCGGCCGAACTACCTGACGGCTTATTTGTACGAGCTGTCCCAGAAGTTCAGCGGCTTCTACACGAACTGCCCGGTGCTCGACGCGGCCCCCGAGAGCCGCCCCACCCGCCTGCTCCTGTGCGACCAGACGGCCCGCACGATCCGCCACGGCTTGAGCCAACTGCTCGGTATCGCGGTCGTCGAGCAGATGTAGGATGCAGGGAGAGACGCTATGAAGATCGTTCAGAAGGAATTCGGGGTCGACACCCGCAGCCGAACGGAGATGGTCGACGTCACGAGCCAGGTCGAGGCCGCCGTCCGCGACGCCGGCGTCCGAAACGGCGACGTGATCGTCTTCTGTCCCCACACGACCGCCGCGATCACGATCAATGAGAACGCCGATCCCGCCGTCGTCCACGACATGCTCATGGTCTTCGACCAGGTCATCCCGCGGTCCCATCCCGGCTATCGCCACGACGAGGGCAACTCCGACGCCCACTGCAAAAGCTCCCTCGTCGGCTGCAGCGAGCAGGTCCTGATCCACAACGGCGGCCTGAGCCTCGGAACATGGCAAGGGATCTACTTCTGCGAGTTCGACGGCCCGCGGAGTCGCAAGGTCATCGTCCAGGTCCGAGGCGAGTGACGCGGCTTGGTCACGCCTCCCCCGCGGCTCGGTTGCCCCTCTCCGCCACGCGGGAGACTGCTCCCAACAGCCGTTTCCCTGGAGACAGTAGCCGGCGTTTGAGCACGCGACAGATGTCCCCTGCGACGAACACGGCGGGCGGAGGGTCCGTATGGAGTCAGGACTTGCCCTCGCGGGCAGTCTCATCAGCGCATAAAAATGGCGAGGTGGTGGGACCGGCTGGGGGGGAGACCGGTATACCACGCTGCCTCGCCGAGGATCGGAAAGCTGCCATAAAGCAGCATCAAGACAACCGGGATTCGAAAGAACACTATCCTCTACCAATTTCCCCGCCAGCCTGAAGCACAAAACGGGGCACACGTCAGGGGTTTTCTCCCACCCCAGTCCACTCCATTGGTATCGATTGTGATTATACACGACCCGCCGTCGGGATGCAAGACAAAATCGGGGGAATTGTCGCTTTTTTCGTGACATCGCCCAATGTGAGTACACCATAAGTCACACACTCATAAGCATTTACAAGATGTCTCTCAAACATCTGCCCCGGCGTGACATTTTTCTCATGGCCCAGCGCGCCCCAGGGGACAGCTTATGTCACGGTCCCCGACGGCAAACGTCCCCCCGGTTTGGGAGTCCTTCGCGACCCCGCGGATGGGAGCCAGGGACCGGCGCCTACGCCCGGCGGCTATACGCCGATCCGCCCTCCCCTGCCCCCGGCGGACGCTCCTGGCGGCGATTTGAGCCAACACACCCAATAACCCCTTGTGCGAAACCGCGGACTTCCATAAACTAAGGCAGGCGACTGAGCGTCTGGTCGCAAAATGGATTGGCACTATGTTCGCTCGCAGCCGTTGGACATGACAAAGATCGAAGAACGAATCAAACGGGTAGAAGGAATCATCGCGGAAACCTGCGCCAAGGTGGGCCGGGAGCCGCAGGACATCCGCCTCGTCGTCGTGACGAAGTCGGCCGAATTCGAGCAGATCCAGGAAGTGATCCGCCTCGGATACAGCCACCTCGGCGAGAACCGGGTCCAGCAACTCAAGAAGGTCGCCACCCAGGTCCAGGAGTTCATCGAGCAGTCGCCCGAGAACGCCGGCCTCCCCAAGGAGGTTCACTGGCACATGATCGGCCACCTCCAGCGCAACAAGGTGCGTCAGATCCTGCCGAGCATCTCGCTGGTGCACTCCGTGGACACCCTGCGTCTGGCGGAGGAGATCAACAACTCCGCGGCCAAGCTGGACCTGTGCCCCCGAGTGCTGCTCCAGGTGAACACGTCCAACGAACCCCAGAAGTACGGCGTGCCCGTCGGGGCCGCCACCCACCTGGCCGAGCAGATCGAGACGCTGCCCCACCTGAAGCTCATCGGCCTGATGACCATGGCGCCGCTGACCCGCAACAAGGACGTGGTTCGGAGCTGTTTCGCCCGGGCCCGGGACCTCCACATCGAGATGCGAGGCGAAAAGATCGTCGGCAACCAGTTCACCGAGCTGAGCATGGGCATGAGCTCGGACTACGAGATCGCCATCGAAGAAGGGGCGACCATCCTTCGCCTGGGCTCGGCAATCTTCGCCGGATAAGAACTTCCGAAAGACGGGCATTCGACCTGTGTTCTTCAAGGAAATCTGTTTCGCGATTTCCTTGAAGAATCGCTCTATCCCCCAAAGTGACTCGCGGAATCGGACGACATTAGAGGTGCCGAAACCGCGTACAGGGACGTGCGCCGCACCTCCCGACGCCAGAGAAAAAAGGCGATCATTATGGGGCTTACGAAACTCGCACGCAACACCGCCGCACCGGATGGGTTCATCGACGTGGTCTATCTGTCCGATAAACCGCACATGCCGGCGGAAATCCGACGACTCTTCAAACAGAAGAAGCTCGCCTCCCTCATGCTCCACCTGGACCACTACACCGATATCCGCCCGCGGATCGATCGGATCGGGACCGTCCTGATCGACGCCGAGGGAGTCGATATCACGAAAGATCAGCGGCTGGGCCGGGTCCTCGAAGCCCTCGAACGAGACAACCTCGGGATCGTCCTGCTGACGCAGCGGGTCAAGATGCCCGTCCGCAGCTTCTCCCTGGTCTCCTCGGAGTCCAGCTTCTCCATGGCCAACAGCGTCGACGCGATCTCCATGGGCGACCTGTGGGCCAGCATCAGCGTCAACCTCTCGCAGCGGAAGCACCAGAACTCCGGCATCGCCACCAAACCGCCGGGACCAACCAGTCTGTCCGAGCGGCTCTGGGACAAGCGGCCCGCCGACCCCTCCGCCGAGACGCACGGGTCCTTCGTGGACAGCGTGAAAGAGCAGTTGCGTCTGGCGGGCTTGGTGCAGCGGGACTTCCTCCCCGCCCAACTGCCCAACAGCGACGACATGCAGTGGGTGGTCACTTTCCTGCCGGCCGAGTGGGTGTCGGGCGACATCTACGACGTGG
>JBDKUU010000052.1:0-4975 GCA_039679525.1 Phycisphaerales bacterium
TAGCAGGACACATGGGTATTCGGATCTATAGTGGGCGGAGGTTAGGCGTCGCTTGGAGAACATGGAGGTGAAGGAATAGCGTAAGATCGTCCGCATGGGCTGAAGCCCATCCTACAAAACTACAAGATTCGTCTTTTTCCGACAGGCTTCTACGAAGATTTTCGTTGACTTTACGAAGAGCTTCGTATACGTTGAGTCCGCAAGACGGAAGTACGACCTGAAAGAACGGAGAAAACACATGGTGAAACAGGATGTCCCGCGGCCGACCGATGCCGAGCTGATGATTCTTCGCGTGCTCTGGGATCTCGGCGCCGGCACGGTCAAACAGGTGCACCGGGCCCTCAGCAAGGACCGCAAGACCGCCCACACCACGACCCTCAAGTTCATGCAGATCATGACGGACAAGGGCCTGCTGATTCGCGACGATTCCGACCGACCGGCCGTGTACCGCCCCGCGATCACACAGGAAAAGACCCAGCGGCAGTTGTTGCGGAACCTGCTCGACAAAGCCTTCTATGGCTCGGCCGGGAACCTCGTGCTGCGGGCGTTGTCGATGAAACAGACCTCGACTCGCGAGCGGGAAGAGATCCGCAAGTTGCTCGATGAATTGGAGGGAGACAAACCATGAACGCGTTGACGGCTCTGTTGTCGCAGGGCGTCGCCGAACGGCTCGGCTGGACGCTGCTGCATTCCTTGTGGGAGGCCACGCTCATCGCGGCGGCGCTGGCGATCGTTTTGAGGCTGCTGGCCAAGTCTTCCGCGCAACTGCGCTACGCGGCCGCCTGCGCCGCGATGGTCGCCATGGCCCTGCTGCCGGCCGCGACGGGCGGGCTGCTGTCGTTGCCGGCCAGGAACGCACCCGCGGCAAGCACCTCGATGTCCCCGCCGTTCACCACTCCAGCGCCGATAGGGATGGAGCTTGCCGCAGCCGCCGCCCCCGCAGTCCCTGCGCAAGCGTCGTCGGAACGGGCCCGGGAACAGTCCTGGCGAGAGGTCGCTTTGGATACGCTCGAATCGGCCCTGCCCTATGCCGTCGGCGTCTGGCTGGCCGGCGTGTTGTTGTTCTCGCTGCGGCACCTGCTCGCCTGGACCCGCGTTCAGCAGCTCCGGCGAATGCTGGTCCGCCCCGCCGATGCATCCCTGCGTGACAGGTTGTCGTCGCTGGCTCGGAAACTGGGAATCGAGCGGGCCGTGAGGCTCGTCGAGTCGGGCCTGGTCCGGACGCCCGCGGTGATCGGTTGGCTGCGTCCGATGATCCTGCTGCCGGCCTCCGCCGTAACCGGCCTGAACCCTGAACAGCTTGAGGCCCTGCTGCTGCACGAGTTGGCCCACATCCGCCGGCACGATTACCTGGTCAACCTCGTACAGACGATCCTTGAAATCCTCGGTTTCTACCATCCGGCGGTGTGGTGGGTCTCCCGCCGGATTCGCATCGAGCGGGAGAACTGCTGCGACGACGTGGCGGCCCGGGCACTGGGGGACAATCTGCGATACGCGAGGGCCCTGGCGTCGATGGAGGACCTTCGCGCCGACCGGCCGGAGCCGGCGATGGCTGCCAGCGGAGGCAGCCTGCTGGCGAGGATTCGCCGGCTGGTCGGACGCAGCCCCAACGAGGGGAGCTCATCCACGTGGGCGCCGGTCCTCGTCGTCGGTCTCTTGTTGCTCGTCGCAGCCGTCCCCGTCGGTCTGGCCATCGCAGAGGAGTACGCGGGTCCGACAAACGAACTTGAACGCGCCCTCTTGAAGGGCTTCGCCGAGAACCATCCCTCGGCGGTCATGACGCTTATGTCCGATGCGGGCAAGAGGAAGGCCGTTCATTTCCCGGCGGATCGCTCCACCGGCACGCTCTACACGCGAGAGTGGGACTTCCCGACGGACAGCTACACGACCTCCCTGTATTGGCGAAAGCTGGGCGAAGCCAGGGGCGACGTGACTATCCCTGCCGGCAAAGCCCTCAAGCTCGATGTGGACGAAGGCGCATGGCGGGCGGGCTCGCTGTTCAACACGCTGCAGCCGGGCGACATTCAGATGCTCGACTTCAGCGAGTGCGAGAACGCTAACGATTCCATCCTGGCAAGTGTCGCGAAGCTGCGGGGCTTGAGGGCTCTGAGCCTGGCCGGCACCGAAGTGACCGGAGAGGGATTGGGCCATCTGAAAGGCACGCCCGACCTCCGGTGGCTCTGTCTCGCGTCGACCCCGCTCAATGACGAAGGAGCGGCCCATCTGGCGGACCTGGGTTCACTCGAATACCTCAATCTACGCTATACGAAGATCACGGACGCGGCGATGGCCCACGTCGCCAGGATCCGCGGCCTCAAATGGCTCTCCCTGGACGCCGACGCTGTCGGAGACGAGGGCATGGCTCAGCTCAAGGCATCGACGTCTCTCCAGGGCCTGAGCCTGTGGAAGTGCGGGATCACGGACAAAGGACTCGAACCTCTGGCAGGGCTGACCAACCTCGTGGTCCTCGAACTGGTGGACACGCGGATCACCGACAGAGGCTTGGTTTGCCTGGCCGGGATGCAGCGTCTCAAGAGTCTGCGTCTGACGGGCACGGGCGTCATGGGAGAGGGACTCGCACACCTGCGAAGCCTGAAATCGCTGGAATACGTCGAACTGCCTGACAACGATATCAAGGATGAGCAGTTGGCTTACCTAGCCGACCTGGACCACCTCAAGGGGCTGCGTATCGTCAGCAACGAGAGCACGGAAAAGGGGTTCAAATGGTTGGCGTCGCTGCAATCTCCCCTGGAGGAACTGGAGACAGGCGGTCAGGGGGTCACGGACGACGCGGCGGCGGCCATCGGGAGATCGTCGCTCAAGAGCCTGTGGATTCAGCGGGCCCCGCTGACGGACGAGGGGCTGGCTCGGCTGACGCAGTCGAGAGCCGCAGGATCCCTGGAGAAGCTCAGGTTGACGCAGGTGAACATCACCGGCGCTGGGCTGGCGGCACTCAAGGGGCTCCCTCGCCTGAAAGAACTGACGCTGGAGGATTTGTACATCGGCGAGGGGGAATTCGCCGCTCTCGACGATCTGACCACATTGAGCCGTCTGGCCGTCGGGCGGGACTTTCCGGGCAGCAAAATGGCCTTCGGCGACCGGGATATGGCGGCCCTCGCCAATTTGAAGTATCTCAGGAGCCTGGCGATCGTGTCCAATCAGGTGACCGACGCGGGTTTGCAGCATCTGTCGGGCCTGAAGTTCCTCGATGACTTGAGCCTCTCGGGCCAAGGCATCACCGACGCAGGGCTGGGGTATCTGGAGGGGCTTGGTTCGCTCAAGTCGCTTTCCCTGTCTGGAACCAGGGTGACCCGCGAGGGGGTGGAACGACTCCGAAAAGCGATGCCAGGCTTGGAATGCCGGCTCTGACGAGCGCCCGGACGTCCGGTCCATACGGGCGGGCCGAATCCGAAAACCTCAAAATTTTGTCAAAAAAGGGGTTGCAGAGGTTTGGGACGGCGTATATACTTTCCGTATTGTCGCGGGCGTAGCTCAGTGGTAGAGCACCACGTTGCCAACGTGGGTGTCGTGAGTTCAAGCCTCATCGCCCGCTTTAGGGAGTTTTGCTCCCATGGATGGGAAAAAGCCCGACATGTTTTGCGTCGTGGCATCCTATAGTATCGGCGAGGTACCGGCTAAAGTTAGTTTGGCGTTGGTCGTCGATACGTTTGAAACTCCGTTGCTGTCGCGGCGAAGTTGAAGACGTTCGTCTGGCCAAGGGGATTTGGTCCCCTGAGGCCTTTTTTTATTTGGTTTCAGAACACATCACAGCTTTTTGGGAGCGCCTCAATGGCGGAAGAGAAACAGGACACAACAGCCTCCGAACAGGAGGAAGGAACACAGGGAACCCAGGAATCCAGGACGGCCAAGAACACCGTGTCGGTCGAGGAGATCGGGCCCTGCAAGAAAAAGGTGTCGGTCGAGATCCCCGAGGAAACGATCAAGGAGATGGCCGACGAGCAGTACCGGGAGCTGCGCCGCGATGCGGTGCTGCCGGGCTTCCGCAAAGGCCGGGCCCCCCGCCGGCTGCTGGAGAAGCGATTCGGCAAGGAGACCAAGGACAGCGTCAAGCTCAAGCTGCTCGCCGAGGCCAGCGAGGCCGCGATGAAGTCCCAGAAGCTGGACGTCCTGACCGACCCCGAGATCGACTACGAGCACATCGAGCTGCCCGAGACCGGGCCGATGAAGTTCACCTTCGAGATCGAGGTCCGGCCGGAGTTCGAGTTGCCGTCGCTGGAAGGCATCCCGGTGAACAAGCCCAAGGTCGAGGTGACCGAAGCCCAGGTCGACAGCGAGATCGAGCAGCTTCAGCGGTGGTCCGGCGTGTGGACTCCGCGTGAAGACGGCGTCGTCCAGAAGGACGATCAGGTGGTCGCCGACGTCCGCCTGCGAGTCGAGCTGACGGACGAGGAGAAAGCCCGCCAGGCGGCGACCGCCGAGGGCAAGCCGCAGGAGAACGAGGCCCAGCAGACCCCGCTGCCCGAGCCCGAGACCAAGCTGGACAACGCCGAGGTCTTCGTCCGGCCCAACGGCTTCGTCGGACCGATCCCGGTCGAGAAGCTCGACGAGCTGCTCGTGGGCGCCAAGGCCGGCGAGAAGAAGACCACGACCGTCGAGGTGCCGCAGACCTTCTTCCGCGCCGAGTACCAGGGCCGCAAGGTCGAGATCGAGATCGACGTCAAGGACGTCAAGTTCCTCAAGCTGACCGAGATGGACGAGCATTTCCTGCAGAGGTTCGGGGTCGAGACCGTGGACGATCTGAAGGACCGGGTCCGCGAGAACCTGCAGGCCCGCGTCGAGAACCAGGTCCAGACCGAGATGAGCGATCAGATCTACAAGTATCTGCTCGACAGCACGAAGTTCGAGCTGCCGACGGACATCGTCGCCCGCCAGGCCGGCAACATCCTCCAGAGGCAGTACATCAATCTGCTGTCCCGGGGCTTGAGCCGCCAGCAGGTGGACGAGCAGATGGAAC
>JBDKUU010000053.1:0-10303 GCA_039679525.1 Phycisphaerales bacterium
GGGCCGATCATGCAGCTCAAGCAGGCGATGGACCAGATCCAGCCGGGACAGGCCGTGCGGATCTCGGTATCCGATCCCGCCTTCGCGGCGGACCTGGCCGGCTGGTGCAATACGACCGGCTCGCGAATCCGTGAAAAGCAGCTCGACAAAGGGGTGTTCCGCGCCGTGGTCGAGAAAGGCCAACCCCTGCAAATGTCCGCCCAAACCACGACCTCGAACCACAAGACCCTCGTGGTCTTCAGCGACTCGTTCGACAAGGCGATGGCCGCTTTCATCATCGCCAACGGCGCCGCCGCGATGGGCAGCGGCGTGACGATGTTCTTCACTTTTTGGGGCCTGAACCTGCTCCGGCGGGCGCAGGCGGTGCCGGTCCGCAAGACTCCCATCGAGCGGATGTTCGGCTGGATGATGCCCCGCGGCGCGGAGAAGACGAGCCTGTCCAAGATGAACATGGCCGGCATGGGCACCGCGATGATCAAGGGCATCATGAGAAAGAAGAACGTCCTGTCGTTGCCCGAGCTGATCGCGTCCGCCCAACGCGCCGGCGTTCGCCTCGTCGCCTGCAATATGACCATGGACCTGATGGGCATCAAACGCGAGGAGTTGATCGAAGGCGTGGAAGAGGGCGGCGTCGCCGCATACCTCGACCGCGCAGGCTCCGCCAACGTGAACCTGTTCATCGGGTAACGACAGACCGCCTTGGTTCTTGTGGTTCATCACGGAATTGGCGGGGATCGTCGGAGCTGTCAGAGTGGCACGCCCGAAACGGTCGTGCAGTGGGAATTTATCGCGTTGCACGCCTCCGGCTTGAACGCGAATGAGACGCTCGCTTGCCGGATCTGACGCTGTACCGGGGCGTGCTACGCCCCTCCATGCTGGTGGCCCAAAGCGATAAACTCTCGACGCCCTCGGTGCGAAGCGCCGCTGCGCGTCGGGGCGTCGGAATCCGTATTTGTTCGTCCCACAATTCCGTGAAGAACCATTCTTGCAGGGGGGGGGTAAGAGCCCACCCCACATGTCCACACATCCGATTGCGGGTGCATGACCGTAGTTACGCGAGCGTCACGAGTCAGGTGCATTCGCGGCGTGCGTTTATCGCTTTGGAGGCTTCCAGCAGAAGCCCGCTACCAAGCGGCTTGCACGCGATCCAGCGGATCCACAGCTTTAGCGTCGCCCGCAAACGTCCGCCCCGGTTTCGGCCGGACCTTCGGACGGGCCCTCCTGGCGGCGAAGCCGTTCTGCTGGAAGCCCCAAAAGCGAAAAACGCATCCCGGGACCTTGCCACAACAGCGGGATCGTCCCGACCGCTAGAGCTGGGCTCTGCCTGCATCATGCTGCTGGCCAATGCGAAAAATCTCCCTTACACGCCCGCCGCGGGCATGTTCGATCCGCCGGAGATGTGTAGAACAACGAGGGGTGGCCTGACACAGAGAGTGGGCCGCTCGTCGGTGGATGATGAGAAGCCTTTCGTCGCGGGCGAACGATGGTTCTCTTGCGTCTCCCCGCCGGGTCAGTGCGCGGGCGTGAGGGCCGCTCGGAGTTCAGCCTTCAGGCGGGTCCGAAGTCCGCC
Organism: Phycisphaerales bacterium; assembly: GCA_039679525.1. Classification (GTDB taxonomy): domain Bacteria; phylum Planctomycetota; class Phycisphaerae; order Sedimentisphaerales; family Anaerobacaceae; genus PLanc-01. The sequence continues at coordinate 1,571 of JBDKUU010000053.1, forward strand.
GACGCAGCCGGCTCCTTCTCCCCGTAGCCTTGGAATCCCAAAGGCCGGACGGACCATTCTGACCCGCGTAAACGCGGAACTCTGACGCGCTCGACTGCGCATGACGACAAGACTTGGGTTCGCGAGTCTTCGTTCGAAGTTCCGCAGGCTCCGTCGACGGCGGTCGCAACTGCGGACATACGCCCTCCGATTGCCATTCTCTTGATCTTCCCTTAACGCCGTGCGTCCTGTACAGTATGGGCGTGCGAGCTGCCGTCATTCGTGTTGCACGTTGCAGCGATGCGTTTGCCGATGCGTTCGAAGCGGAACCGGCGGAAAGGAGAACGAGCATGAGACGGTGTCAAGTGTGGTTCGCGTGGGCGGTCGTCGGATTCATGGTTGCGTGCGGGGGGCCGGTTTGCCTGGCCGCGGAGAAGGCCGGCGGAACAACTCCCCCGGCCCCTTCGATCATCGCCCACGTTCATCTCGGCGGCGAGGTGACCGAGTCGCCGGTGCAGGACCCGTTCGGCCTGCTGGCCACGCAGGTGACTTCGCTGAAAGACCTGGTGGCCCGCCTGGGCAAGGCCGGCAGCGACGATCAGGTCAAGGCCGTTGTCCTGACCTTCGACGGCATGTCCCTGGGGTTCGGGCAACTGCAGGAAGTCCGGCAGGCCATCCAGCGGGCCAAGGACTCCGGCAAGAAGGTGTACGTTCACGCCGAGGGGATGACCACGTTCGCCTACGGCCTGCTCTGCGCGGGCGACCGTCTGAGCGTCGCGCCGCAATCGACCCTGTGGCTCATCGGCTTCTATGGGGAGTCTCCCTACCTCAAGGGTCTGCTGGACAAGATCGGCGTCCAGGGCGATTTCATGCACATGGGCGACTACAAATCCGCCGCCGAGATGCTCACCCGCACCGGTCCCAGCGGGCCGGCCGAGGAGAATCTCAATTGGCTCTACGACAGTTGGTACGACACGCTCGTCGGAATGATCGCCAAATCGCGGGGCAAGACGCCGGAGCAGGTCCGCGACATCCTCGACAAGGGTCCCTACATGGCCGAACAGGCGTTGGAGAAGGGCCTGATCGACGCGGTTGAAACGCAGGAAGAATTCGTCGCCCGCGTGAAGCAGGACGTCGGCGAGTCGGCCAAGGTCGACAATCGCTACGGCGAGAAGGCCGGCCCGGAGATCAACTTCGCCAATCCGTTTGCGTTCTTCTCCATCTTCTCGGAACTGTTCAAGACGCCCGAGACGTCGCACAAGGACGCCGTGGGCCTGGTCTACGTCACCGGCGCGATTCTGCCGGGCTACGGGCAGCGGAGCCTCTTCGCGGCCGTGGACGGCGCGTATAGCGGCAGCATCCGCAAGGCCCTCGAAAAGGCCGCCAACGACGCGTCGGTCAAGGCGGTCGTGATGCGGATCGATTCGCCCGGCGGATCGGCCGAAGCCAGCGAAGTCATCCTGAACGCGACCCGTCTGGTGAAGGGCAAGAAACCCCTGATCGTCTCGATGGGCGATGTCGCCGGCAGCGGCGGATACTACATTGCCTGCCGGGCCGACGCCATCTTCGCCGACGAGGCGACGATCACCGCCTCCATCGGCGTCGTGGGCGGCAAGCTCATCACGACCGACCTGTGGAACAAGCTCGGTATCAACTGGGTCAATCACAAGCGGGGGGCCAACGCCGATTTCTTCTCCAGTATGCGGCCCTTCAACGAAGACCAGCGAAAGGTCCTGGAGGCCTACATGCAGAAAGTGTATGACGTCTTCAAGGGCCACGTTGTCGAGGGCCGCGGCGACAAGCTGAAGAAGCCGATCGACGACATGGCAGGGGGGCGGGTCTACACCGGTGCGCAGGCTCTGAAGCTCGGGCTCGTCGATCAGATCGGCGGGCTCAAGGAAGCCATCGATTACGCCGCGGCGAAGGCGTCGGTGGCGGACTACGAGGTCCGCGTCATCCCGGAGCCCAGGGACGTCATCACCGAGCTATTGGAGGGATCTTCCGGCCAGGGCGAGCGGCCCACGGACATCTCGCTGTCCGGCGGGATCGGTTCGCTGGCGAGCCATCCGACGCTGGCTCCGTTGCTGGACCTGCTGCGTCAGACAGAGCCTCAGAAGGCTCGCGTCATTCGCCAGGCCCTGCAGCGGATCGACCTGATCAGCCGGGAAGGCGTCATCATGATGATGCCCTTCGACGTGGTCGTCCACTGAGGCAATAGACAGATTCGTAGGGTGGGTTCTCAACCCACGCGTGGGATGATTCGAATGCGGTTGACGCGTGGTTTGAGAACCCACCCTACGAAGACTTCCAGGGACGCTGCCCTCGGTGTTCTACACATCACAGGCTCGTCGAGATCCGGGGCGTTGAAAGCGTCCAAGAGCGGGAGTGCTGCCCCCGGACCCCCGAGATTTTGCGTTTTGGGCCAGAGGCAGGATAGACAAGATGGAGACCTCGCCAAGACAGCGGGATCGTCCAAACCGCGGAACCGGGCTCTGCCGGCATCATGCTCCTGGCCAAAGCGGAAAATCCTCCTCACACGCCCGCCGCGGGCGTATCCGGCCTGCCCGAGGAGAAAAGGGGACATTCTACTTATCCACCACCGCTCGTCAATTGACTCGGGCCGGAGGCTGTTGACCGAAAAGCAGAATGTCCCCTTTTCCCGCGTGTGACGGTGGCTTCTCGACATGCCTCTATTCTCCAGGTGGTTCGATTTGACGGGCGGTCGCGGCTGGATTATTATCCTCCGTACGGCGCGGCACGCGGCTGAGCGTCAATGGTGAGACTCAGGGTGCGAGGAATACAGGAGACGGCAATCATGAAACACAAGGCGTGGACGATGAGAGTGGGGGGAGTGGTTCTTTCGGGCGTGATCATGCTGACGGGGTTCGGCTGCATCTCGAGCCGGTCGGACGTCACGTACGGCGTCAAGGGGCCGGCGGTTCCGAACAGCACGTTGCGGCAGATCAAGCCCGGCAAGACGACCAAGGCGTGGCTGCTCAGCGTCATGGGCGAGCCGACCCGGGCCGCTCGCACCTCCGCCAATACGGAGGTCCTCACCTACGAGTACACCAAGACAGTCGACAGCGATTTCAACTTCTTCATTTTCTTCAACGCCGACAACCGCCGGGAAGAGCGCACGGTCCACGTCTTCGAGGTTGAGAACGGCGTCGTGACCAAGCACTGGAAGGAACGGTAGCTGGAGCCTTCGGGGCAAAGGGGCCATCTGATCGGCATGTAGGGTGGGCTCTTAGCCCACGCGTTATTTCGTCGGCGTCGGCAACACGCGTGGGCTGAGAGCCCACCCTACGAAAGGGGAGAAATGACATGGAAAAACCGACGGTGCGTTCGATCTGTCTGATGGCGTCGATGGTTGTCGGGGTGGGCTGGACTTCATCCTGTCCGGCGCAGGATCTGTCGAGTCTCTCGCAGGTCCGGCCGGGGCGGACCCGGGCTATCACTTCGTCCGATCCGAATCTCGCCAGCAACAGCGACCGCGTTCGCTACATCAAGCCCGGTGAAACGCTGGTCCTCGCGGACATCAAGGGCCCGGCTACGATCAACCACATCTGGCTGACGTTCAACGAGGCCCGGCCCAACTGGCTGGAGGCGGGGGGCTCCGCCCGGCCGGACGAGATCGTCCTGCGGATGTACTGGGACGACGCGAAGGAGCCCGCGGTCGAAGCCCCGCTCGGGGACTTCTTCGCCGCCGGGTTTGGCGAGCGGCGGGAGATCCGATCGGTCCCCGTCCAGGTCGAAGGCGGCGACGGCTACAACTGCTACTGGCCCATGCCGTTCTACAAGCGGGCCGTCATCACCGCCACGAACGAGGGGGCCAAGAACGTCCGCAGCTTCTACTATCACATCGATTTCACCGAGGAGCCGAGCCTGCCGCCGCAGACCGCGTACTTCTGCGCCCAGTATCACAACGAGTTTCCGGAGAAGTTGGGCCGGGATTACCTGATCCTCGACGCGGTCGGCCAGGGCCACTACGTCGGCACCGTCATGAGCGCCCGTTCCCGCAGCCCCTTCTGGTTCGGCGAAGGCGACGTGCGGATGTACGTGGACGGCGACACGAAGCCCACGATCCAGGGCACCGGCACCGAGGACTACTTCCTGATGGCCTGGGGCCTCAACGAGAGCCTGTTCCCCTATTACGGCTGCACGTACATGAGCTCGGACTACGAGAACCTGGGCACGCAGTATTGCCTCTACCGCTGGCACATCGCGGACCCCGTGCGGTTCACGAAGTCCCTGCGGTTCGAGATCGAGCACACCGGCTGGATCACCGGCGACGAAACCACCACCGGCGAGACCGCCGGCCACGTCGAACGCGAGGACGACATCGCGACGGTCGCCTTCTGGTACCAGGCGGGCCAGCCCAAGCGGTTCACAACGCTGCCACCGCTGGCCCAGCGGACGCTCCCGAACCTCGACGTGATCATCGAGGGCAAGACGCTCCTGCCGACGGCCAAACACTCCCCCGGCGTGCTCGAAGTCCAGCAGGGTTACGACTGGACCGGCGACGGCCAGCTCCATTTCATGCCCACCGACGACGAGCCGATCCTGGAGGTCGAGTTCGCGATCGAGAAGGCCGAGTATCGCGGCCTGATCCTGCGGTTCACGTACGCCGAGGATTACGGCGTCTATCGCGTCTTCCTCGACGGCAAGAACGTCAACGAGCCGGCGGACTACATGGCGGGCCAGAAGATCGCCGACTGCGATTTCTACTCGCCGACGCTGAAGGTCAAGGAGAACTACCTGGGCAGCTTCCAGTTCACGCCGGGCAAGCACACGCTGCGACTGGTCTGCGTCGGCCGCAACCCGCTGGCCAAGGGCCGCTCGGTCGGCCTCGACTCCGTCCGGCTCCGCGAACGCTGGGACAAGAAGCGAAAGCCATTGTCATAAGAGTGGTGTGGATTCGGAGAAGTCATGTAGGGTGGGCTCTTAGCCCACGCGTGAAGGCCCGCCGGGTCGAAGAACCGCGTGGGCTAAGAGCCCACCCTACGAGCGGCCCTCATGGGTTCGAACAGGCAGGAGTCTTTGAGTCTCGTTTTTGAGGAGTGACGGAAATGAGCTGTTTCGAGCGTGTCTCCATGTGGTTCATGTACGCGTTCCTCTTGTTGTCGCTCGGCGCTCTGGGTTTCGCCGGCTCGGCGGCGGCGGCCACCGATACCTCCGCCTGGATTCCGTACGAGATGCCGAACCTGCGGCAGCTCAAGGGCACGGCCCTCGACATGTCGTTCCTGCTCGACGCGCCGGCGGGCAAGCACGGATTTCTCACCGTCAAAGGCGACAAGTTCTTCTTCGAGGATGGGACCGAGGCCCGCTTCTGGGGCGGCAACCTGTTCGCCGAGGCGAATTTCCCGACGCATAAGGAGGCCGAGGCCCTGGCCGATCGGATCGCGATGACCGGCGCGAACATCGTTCGCATGCACCATCTGGACGTCGTCGCGCCGTGGACCGACTTCATCGTGCGAAAGAATCTCTGGGGCGGCCAGAGCCCCGACACGACGCGGGCCTTCGACAAGGAGATGCTCGACCGGTTCGACTACCTCGTCCACTGCCTCAAGGAACGGGGCGTGTACATCTTCCTGAGCCACCTGTCCAGCCGCAAGATCATGCCCGCCGACGGACTGCCCGAGCCGGCGGACTCGCTCGAAGACATCTATCCCGGCCTGAAGATCGAAGGCGAGTTCGACGAGTACCTCATCGGCCTTCAGCAGGAACATTTGAAGAACCTGCTGACGCACAAGAACCCGCACACGGGCCTCGCTCTGGCGAATGACCCGGTGCTCGCGCTGACAGAGATCATCAATGAGGACTCGCTGCTCTACCTGGGCATGGGCGCGGGCTTCAGCACGAACTCGGACCACTACAAGCGGATGCTCCAGGGGCAGTTCAACGATTGGCTGATCGCCAGGTACGGCTCGCGCGAGGCCCTGGCCGAGGCGTGGAAGCCGCAGAACGAACAGGGCAGGGGACTGGCAGACAACGAGGACCCCAAGGATAAGACCGTCGCCTTCACCTATCGCTTCGCATGGGACTCCAACGCCCGGCACGACCCGACGCTGAGCCGCCGGCGCAATCTCGACATGTACGCGTTTCTCTACGACACGCAGGGCAAGTACTATAGCCGGATGTACGAGTTCCTGCGGGGTCTCGGCGTCAAGTGCCCGATCGCCGGCAGCAATCACTGGATCGGCGACCTCGCGGACCTGCACCTGAACGCCAGGCTCGACTACGTCGATCGGCACGAGTACTACGCCCACCCGCACGGCACATACAACTACATGGAAGGCCAGTCGATCAGTCCGGTCACGCCCATGGTGAAATCCGAATCGCTCGGCACGATCGGCGGCCTCGCGGCCCGACGGGTCTTCGGTCGGCCGTACACCGTCTCCGAGTGGCACAACTGCCTGCCGAACCCATATCGCGCGGAGGGCCCGATCATCATGTCCGCTTACGCGTGCCTTCAGGGCTGGCATCCGATGCAGTACGCATATCTCGCTTTCACGGACTACGATCCGAAGGTGATCAACTCATTCATGGTCTTCTTCGACCCGGCCCACATGAACCTGCTGCCCGCCTCGGCGCTGCTCTTCCATCGGCATGATGTTCGCGAGGCTCAGGGAGGCAGCTTCGAGCCGGTTTGTGCGAAGGACATCATGGACCCGGGATTCAGCGTCAGGAGAGACAGCCGAATCGCGCGGACCGCCAAGTACGGCCTGAGGTTCGACGACATCGCCGTGGATTCGAATGCCGTCAACGCTGCGACACCGCCCGCCTCGGAATCCGATCGCCCCGGCGTTTTTTGGGATGTCAAACAGGGGCTTGTGATCGTCAACTCGCCCCGAACCCAGGGCGTGGTTGGCTTCACCGACGGGCAGCCCGTCGCCCTGGAGGATGTCACGATCTTCATCGAGAACGACTTCGCCGTCGTGGTGGTCAGCGCCCTCGACGGCGACTCGATCCGCGACGCCAGGCGGCTGCTGGTCTCAACTTCCGCGAGGGCCCAGTGGACCGGCATGGAGTTCGATGAGCAGAAGGGCGTCGTCACGAAGTCCGGCCGGCCGCCGTTCCTGATGGAGCCTGTGGCCGGGAGCGTCACAATCAAGCAGGACAAGCCGACGACGGTGTACCGCCTCTCCTCCAGCGGCAAGCGATTGGGCAAAGTCGTCACGGCCAAGACCGCCCAGGGCACGACGTTCGACCTGCGGGCCGCCAACGGATGCATGCATTATGAGTTAGTCCGCGATTGAGTCGGGCTCCGGACGCCCAATCCACGAAGAAGTGTCCGCGGGCATCGCGTAGGGTGGGCTCTTAGCCCACGCGGTTAGGGCGTCGATGGGAGGTGACGCGTGGGCTAATAGCCCACCCTACATGACTCGTCCCGCCGAATCGAAGCGACCGACGCGTCAGCACTCCTTCAAGGCCTGGTGGGATTCGGCCGATATATGCCGCAGCGTTCTGGAGGACCTGCGGTGAAGATCAAAGTCCGACATTTGTACTTCCTCATGCTCGTGGTCTCGATGGCGGTTCTGGCCGCCGTGGGGCCCGGGATGATCAAGAAGCAGATTCACGAGTCCCAACAGGCGATGATGGGCGGCCTTCTGGGCGGTTCCCAGGGGCTCCTGCCGGGCAAAGAGCCGGACTTGGCCGCTCAACAGGCAGCGCAGGACGAGGCGGCCAGACTCAAAGCGATCGCCGATCTGAGGGAGGCCCGGGCCCAGGCGGAGGCCGCGAGGCGGCGAGCGGGGGACTTCACGCCGACGGTTGAAGCCGTGGTCTCAGGGGCCGATAACCGATTGTGCGTCCTGATCGGCGGCGATCTGGTGTACGAGGGGAGCAAGGTCCAGGATTACAACATTCGTCGCATCCAAGCCGACGCCGTCGAATTCGAGAAGGGCGGCAGGGTCTGGACACAGAAGATCCAGTGAAGAAAAGAACACCGGAAGGTAAGAAGGAAAGAACCTTCCGTTCGCGACAGCCGGTTCTTACCTTCTTTCCTTCGTCACTTCCTACGTTCAATTCTTCAGGGTCACGGCTCGGCCTTGATCGTGATCGTGTGCCGGACGGGGACGAAGGCCTTGGCGACCGCCGCGGCCAGCGGGGCCCGGACCTTCTCTGTCAGTTGGGTGGTCATCGCCATGTCGGCCTGGCCTTCCGGGCCATGGAAGAGATCCTTGACCTGACGGGTCTCGTAATTCTGCTTCTTCGCGACCGCTTCATCCACAGCCTTGAACGCTTCGCTGAACGGACTGGTCTCGAAGTCCGCGGCGAGGTTCACGCCCTTGGCCAGGTCCGCGGCGGTATACGTCTTCGACGTCTCGCCCCATGTCACTCGGTAGCTTCCGGCCGGAGCATTGGGCACGACGAGCATGAATCGATTCAGGTCCGCGTTGAACGGCACGAGCTCCATGCCGGAGCGGAGGCTGCCGTCGTCGTTGGCCGGTCCGGCGGCGCAGAACGGGTACCGGCTGCTCTCGATCTCCACGCGTCCCGACCCGCTCGCCAGCACGCGATGGCCTTCCGACGCGGTCGCCTTGCCGTCCGCGAGGTTCACCGTGATCGTGCCGATCTGGCCGTCGAGGCCCATCGCCTTGAGGAACGCGTACGCCATGACCAGGTGGCCGGCCCAGCCGGGATGCACGCCGTCCTTGCCGGCAATCATGTAGTCGTCGCCGAACCGCTTCTTGGCTTCGAATCCGCCGATCAGCATCGGGCAGAACACGTCGGCGAACCCGACCTTCTCGT
>JBDKUU010000054.1:0-3473 GCA_039679525.1 Phycisphaerales bacterium
CCGGTAGTCCTTGCGGACGGACGCGACGCGTTCGCCTCGCTGGGCGATCTGCTCGGCCGCGATGGTCCCGAGGTGGTCGTGCGACCATCTGAGGTAGGTCACTTTCCACGGGTCGATGCCCATGATCCGTGCGGCCGTCGCATCCACCGCGGGCAGATTCGTGCCCATGACGATCACGCCCGTCGGCTTCGGGGACCCCATGATCGGGCCGTCCCCTTCCATGCCCACGATGCCGTCGACGATGGCCAGGTGCGGGGCCACCGTCTGATTGATGTCGAGGACCGACGGCACGATCCCCGCCCAGTGCAGCACGTTCTTCGGCCAGCCGTAAACCGCGCCGGGCATCATGCCGAACAGGTTCTTCATCGACAGCGTCACGCCGACCCAGTGATGCGTCTTCATCTTGGGCATCGAGACGATCCAGTCGACCTGATCCACCACAGCCGGCAGCGTCAGGGTCGCCAGGCCATTGCGTTGTCCGGCGTTCGGCCGCACGATCAGATCGTCGTTGTTGAGATCGACGAACGGCGTCTTCTGCTCGACGAGCGCTTCCGAGATGCGGACCTCGTCGAGGACCCTCGCGGTGTCCAGGCAATGGCCGGAGCCTTCGCCGATGAGAATGCTCGCGGCCCCCAGCCTGCGGAACGCGTCGGCCGCTCCGAAGATCAGCTCGGGCTGCGTGCAGATGTGGATCGCGCCCCGCACGGTCTCCACGAAGTTGGGCTTCAGGAGAATCCGTTTGCCGCGGACCTGCTCGGGTCCGATGCCCAGGTTCCGAAGTCCCACCTCGACGATCGAGGACAGGTCCACGCTGTAAGAAGGGGCCTTGGCGATGAAGACCGCGGTCCGCTTGTGCCTGGCGCGAACCTCGTTGCGGATCAGCGTCCCGGCCGTGGCGATCCCGACCGCGGCCGCCGTATCGATGAGCAGCGCCCGCCGCGTGATCTTCCCTGAGAACCGATTGTCCGGATGCGAATGGTTCATGTCTTGTCCTGCACGGGATCGGGATTGAAGAAGGGGACCAGGCCCCGCCCGCAATGCCAGGCGAGCAGCAACTGGCTCAGGGAAGCCGTATCGTGGGGACCGAGCTTCTCCTGTCTTGCGAGCACCTCTCGGATTCGTTCCTGCGACTGGTCGACGGTCTCTCCCCAGGCGTGAAGCCCGAGAATCCCCCAGGCCACGGACATCGGAGAGTGGAGAAACGGTAGCTCCGCCTGCATGTACACGATGCTTCGCGCGACGGACTCCCTGGGCGTCAGTCCCGCGAGGGCTTGAAGGGCCAGACCCGTGCTCTCCGGCGCGGGCCGGGTCTCCAGGCCGAACGTGATCGTGTTGCCGGAATTCCAGCCGCCGGAAGGCAGTTGCCGATCGAGGAGCATGCGGACGGCGTCCTGGATGCGCGGGTGCGTTTCATGTCCGCAAGCCCGCAGGGCCAACGTGACGTACGACGTCGGCTCGACCCAGGGGTGCGTTCCGACGATCCACGGCCAGCCCTTGAGCGTCACGTCATGGCCGCCCTCGGGCCCTACGGCGTCCGGCAGTCTGATCTCGCTGAAATCGAGCAGAAATCGAATCGCCTTGTCCCGGGGCTCCTGATACTCCGCCGCGCCCTGCCAGGCAAGGGCCGCCAGGGGGGTGGGCCAGTAGGCCGCCGGGTACTGCGGCGAGAGGGCGACGCGCCCGTCCTCGCTCTGCATCGCAGCCAGCAGCCGTCTCGACTCCGCGATCACCGGACTGTCGCCGCCCGCGGCTCGAAGTGCAAGAACAGCCCAGCAGGCCGCGTCCGGCCGAGGACTTCCGCCGATCCGATTGAGAACCCCAACCCCGGCGACGAATCGCTCTTCCAGGGCTCTCAACTGAGATCTTTCGCTGGGATCCATCAGCAACATTCCGGGGCCTTTCATCCCCGCATTATACCAGATTCGCCGGCCTTTGTGCGATCTCATTCGACTCCGAATGGCAACGCGTAGGGTGGGCTCTTAGCCCACGCGTTGGATCATCGACGCGCGTTTGACGCGTGGGCTAAGAGCCCACCCTACGGAACGACCACCACGGTGTTCCGGGTGCGCCGCCCACACCGCGAAAACCCGCCCGGGCCATTTGTAATTCGACCCGATTTCTGGTACAGTGTCGGCTTCGGTTTTCTAAGGAGCTACCGATCATGGGCATGACCCTTGTCTACAAGATTCTGCAATCGCATCTGGTCGAAGGCCGGCTCACGGCGGGCGAAGAAATCGCCATCCGGATCGACCAGACCCTGACGCAGGACGCCACGGGCACCACCGCGTTTCTGCTCTTCGAGTCGATGGGCGTTGGGCGGGTGCGGACGGACCTGTCCGTCTCCTACGTCGATCACAACATGGCCGGCTTCGGGCCCGAGAACCACAACGATCACCTGTACCTCCAGACCGTCGCGGCCAAGAGCGGCGTGCACCACTCCCGGGCCGGCAACGGCATCTGCCACCAGGTCCACCTGGAGCGGTTCGGCAAGCCCGGCGGGACCCTCTTGGGCAGCGACTCGCACACCCCCACCGGCGGCGGGCTGGGCATGCTGGCCATCGGGGCGGGTGGCCTGGACGTCGCGGTCGCCATGGGCGGCGGGCCGTTTTATCTGCAATGCCCCAAGGTGGCGGGCGTCAAGCTCACGGGCAAGCTGAACGACTGGGTCGCGGCCAAGGACGTGATCCTGAAGCTGCTCAGCGTGCTCACGACAAAAGGCAACGTCGGCTGGACGGTCGAATACTTCGGCCCCGGCGTCAAGAACCTCACAGTCCCCCAGCGTGCGACGATCACGAACATGGGCGCCGAGCTGGGCGTGACCACGAGCATCTTCCCGAGCGACGAGCAGACTCGCAAGTTCCTGGCGGCTCAGAAGCGCGAAGGCGATTATCAGCCTCTGGCGGCGGACAAGGACGCGGTCTATCACCGCGTGATCGAGATCGACCTGTCGACCCTGGAGCCGATGGCGGCCTGCCCGTCGTCGCCGGACAATATCAAGACGATCCGCGAGATCGCGGGCAAACCGGTCAGCCAGATCGCGGTCGGCAGTTGTACGAACTCCAGCTTCACGGACCTGATGATGACGGCCAAGACGCTCAAAGGCCGGCGGATCGACCCGATGGTCGAGTTCGCGGTCGCGCCGGGCAGTCGCGAGGTCCTCAACATGCTGGCCGACAACGGGGCCCTGGCGGACATGATCGCGGCGGGGGCCCGAATCCTGGAATCGGCCTGCGGGCCGTGCATCGGGCAGGGCTTCTCGCCCGCCGATGGGACCGTGAGTCAGCGGACGTTCAACAGGAACTTCGCCGGCCGCACCGGCACCAAGGGCGACCAGGTGTACCTCGTGAGTCCCGAGACTGCGGTCGCGTCCGTTCTGACGGGCAAGATCACCGATCCTCGCGATCTGCCGCAGCTGCTGGGGATCGAGTACCCCAAGATCAAGATGCCGCGGGAGTTCGTGATCGATGTCAGCA
>JBDKUU010000055.1:0-1615 GCA_039679525.1 Phycisphaerales bacterium
GCAACGGCCTTTCAGCGAACAGTACCTGCTGGACCGGGTGCATGCGGCGATGGAGAAAGACCGCCGGGACCGGTCCAGGATGGCCGAACGGCGGGCGGCGGCCGTTCGATTCGAGGCCCTCTCGGCGAAGGAGCGACAGGTGCTGGACCTGATCCTCAGCGGCAGGACCAGCAAAGCCATGGCCGGAGAACTGGGCATCGGGCTCAAGACCGTGGATTTTCATCGGGCCAACATCATGAGGAAGGTCGGAGTCGAGACGGTTGGTGAACTGGTGTGCCTCCTATTTAAGGGTGGGTACGGCGGGATGCCGCAGGACAAGGCGGTGGCAAGCGAAGAGAGAAGGCCGAAGGTGGATTGGAGAGATGTCCAGGACCCGTTCGACTATCTTCCGGTCCGGCGCCGGTGCGGCTTACAGCGTCTGGAGTGCAACGCGACCGACACGATGGCCGGCGAGATTTGTCTGCCTCCGAGGTTTCGCGATCTCGCCGGAACGACCCTGCAGGCGGCCGCCGGAGTCGAATCGATGTGACCTCCATCGACGGCGCGCAGCCGCGTTCTCCAATCGAGAGCGGCCGGACCATTCTGTTTTGCTTCAGGCGGCGAGAGCCGATCCGTTAGCTGTTAGAAGATACAATTGTGTAGATATGGCTCGGAAGATCTACTGTTTTGTAGAAACCTGCGTCTTGCGTTTCCTGTCTGATCGATGCTCAAGTCCCTGTAAACAAGGCACTTGTAGACATATCAACCCCGGCGGCCGTGAATGGCACCGACTTTGCAGCGACCTTGTGCGGACACGGCATCGGCACACGGATTCGTTCGGGGATGATGGCATGAATCTGTTCACGTATGGATCGTTGATGTTCGACGAGGTTTGGTCGCACCTGGTGCGCGGCGACTACGTCAAGCGGCCCGCGAGACTGCATGGCTTCACGCGCAGGCGCGTCCAGGGCGACGTCTACCCCGTGATCGTCCGATCCAACGGCAACGATTGGGTCGATGGCGTCGTGTACTTCGACATCGCCCCGGACGATCTGACGCGGCTGGATGTCTTCGAAGCCGAGCCCTACGACCGCCAGACGCACATCGTCGTGCTCGAGGGAGGCGAGAAACGCCGGGCGGACGCCTATGTCCTCAAAGACTGCTTCCGGCACATGATCCACGACTGCGAGTGGGACCCGCAATGGTTCGAACGGGAGGCCCTGCCCATCTTCCTTGGCAGTTACAGAGGGTTTCGCTGAGTCCCGATGACCTGAGAATCCCTCTGGCGTTTTCTCGCGTCCCGTGTTATCATCCCGCTCACGTGACAGCGGGTTGCCGGGCCGGGTGGATCCATGGATTGGGTTGGAGGCCAGGCACAACGTCCCGCGTAGAAGGACCGACATGCCGCCGTCGCGCAACAAGGATGTGGATGCAAAGGGGGTGTGACGATGCGTTCGACGGTCGGCGCCTGTGTGTTAGTTGGATTCCTTGTCACAACGGCTTGGTGCGACGAGGCCCAAACCGGGACGAAACCGGAAGACAAACCCTCGGCCTATGTCGGCGGCGGAGCGATCATCAGCTCGCAGCCGTACGTCGGAACCGACGCCCGCGTGTACCCCGTTCCGCTGTTCGCCTA
>JBDKUU010000056.1:0-5346 GCA_039679525.1 Phycisphaerales bacterium
ATGAGGCCTGTGACGCCGCTCTTGTCGAGGTAGCCGGCTAATTGCACGAACCAGACGGCGAACATCATGTACGGGAGAAACCTCATGACGCTGAGGCGGTTTCGGACGGTGAAAGGCATGGCGTTCATTCGGCATCTCCTTCGCACCAAGTCACTTCCCGGACGGCGCGTTCATTCGACGGTCGTCACTGCGGCCATCATACTGTCGTCGTCGGGGCTACGCCAGAGGGAAACTGTCGACACGACTGACGTTATTTGATGCCGGCAATAGACCCGTCTCGGTCGGCGTCTTTCATACTTGGATGTCCCGGCCGTCCGCTCTCGGAGGGATAGCGGCCGGCGCGAGACAACGGAACTCCGCCTCCGGCGGCGTACCGACGGGTCAATGTACAGGCTGCTTCGGAACGCGAACGATGCAAAGGACGAGGAGAGATCATGGATCTGTGCAGAGGAATGCGAGTTTGGATAGGGATCTGGTTGATGGCGGTTGCATCAGCGGCCGCGGTAGGAGCGACGCCGGCGGCCGGTCCGCTACGGAGCCATCCTCAGAATCCGCGGTACTTCACGGATGGGACCCAAAATGCCGACGGCTCTCTCACTGCGGTCCTTCTCACCGGCTCGCACACCTGGAACAGCCTCGTGGACATGGATCGGGCCGACCCGCCGGCCCCGTTCGATTTCGACGCCTACCTCGATTTCCTCTGCCGCTATGACCACAACTTCATTCGCCTGTGGACGTGGGACTCGACGCTGTGGCACACCGGCGCCAATGGCAAACTCGGAAAGGACTTCGTCCACCACTGCGCCCCTTTGGCCTGGGCCCGCACGGGGCCGGGCAGCGCGCTCGACGGCAAACCCAAGTTCGATCTCACGAAGTTCGACCCGGCGTATTTCGACCGCCTGCGGACGAGGGTCCGTGCGGCCGGGGAGCGGGGGATCTACGTCTCCGTGATGCTGTTCGAGGGGTGGGGTTTGCGTCACGGCAACCGCCGGTCGGGCATCCCCGACGGCTGGGCGTATCGCAGCCACCCCTTCCACCCGGACAACAACATCAACGGGATTGCCGGCGACGTCAACGGCGACGGCAATGTCCTGGAAGTGCATTCCCTGGCGAGCCCCGCGATCACGGCCCTGCAGGAGGCGTACATCCGCAAGGTCGTGGACGCCGTGAACGACCTGGACAACGTGCTCTTCGAAGTGTGCAACGAAGGCGGCGAGAAGGAGTGGAACTGGTGGGTCGTCAAGACCGTCCACGAATATGAACGAACGAAGCCCAAGCAGCATCCGGTCGGTCTCACGGGCCACGGCGGCGAGAAGACCGACTCCATGCTGCTCAGTCCCGCCGACTGGGTCTCCCCGGGCGGCCAGGACGGCTACCGCGACCCGACCCCCGCGTGGAACGAGAAGAAGGTGAGCCTGCTCGACACCGATCACATCTGGGGTGTGGGCGGCAATCCCGGCTGGGTCTGGCGGAGCTTCCTGCGGGGGCACAATCCGATCTTCATGGACCCCTACGACGGCAGCGTGCTCGGCGAGCGGTTCGACCCGAAGTTCGAGCCGCTGCGGCGGAACATGGGCTACGCGCTGCGCCTTGCGAGGAGAGTGAACCTGGCCGCGATGACGCCGCACTCCGAGCTGGCCTCGACCGGGTTCTGTCTCGCCGATCCGGGTCGTGAGTACCTGGTCTATCTGTCGGAGAAAGGCGATGCGACGGTGGATCTCCGTGCGGCCCAGGGCACGCTCTCTGTCGAATGGCTGAACCCCGCCGATGGGGCGACCACGCCGGGCCAGTCGGTCGCCGGCGGCGAAAAGCGAGTGTTCCAATCGCCCTTCGCCAGCGATGCCGTTCTCTGTTTGAAGAAAGAAGGAAATTGACCGTGACATCAAGACGCTTGGCGATTCTCGCGTGGGTCGTGATTTCATCTCTCGGGGCGAACGTGATCCTGTCTGATGACGTCGCGATGCAGTGGCAGGAGGCCGAGGGTGCTCGGATTCCCGTGCCGCCGGCGGAGCATCCGCGATTGTACCTCCGAGCCGAGCACGTCAGGCAGTTGCCGCAGCGGCTCCAAGACCCCGTGCTCGCACCCGCCGTCGAGCGGATGCGGTCGATGGCCGACAAATCGGTCCAGTGGAAGGTCGAGTGGGACGCTCTCCAATTCCTGGCGACGCACGACGCCAAGCTCGGCCGCAGCACGATCGAGGCCGCGTTGCCGCTGCTCCAGAAGTGCGAGCTGGCGGACCGGATGGACGCCTGCCGCGAGACGGGCCGGATGATGGTCACCGGGGCGGTCGTGTACGATTGGTGCTACGAACTGCTGACGCCCCAGGAGAAGCAGGCCTTCATCAAGGAGTTCGTGCGTCTCGCCAAGACCCAGGAGTGCGGCTACCCGCCGACGGGCCAGGGCTCCGTCACGGGCCATTCCTCCGAGGCGATGATCATGCGGGACATGCTCTCGGCGGGCATCGCGATCTATGATGAGTCTCCTGAAATGTACAGGCTGGCGGCCGGGCGGTTCTTCCGCGAGCATCTGCCGGCGAGGAACTGGTTCTATCCCGGCCATGCCTATCACCAGGGCGACTCCTACGGCCCGCATCGATTCAATTGGGACACGTACCCGCTGTGGATCTTCGACCGGCTCGGCGCGGGCAACGTGTACGATCCCAATCAGCGATTCGTCCCGTACCTGTGGATCTACGCCACCCGGCCCGACGGCCAGCGGCTCCGGGCCGGCGACACCTTCGCCTGCAGCGCCCCGCGGGGCCGGCCATGGAGTCAATACCTGGGCACGCTGCTGACTGCGAGCTATTACCATGACGGCGTCCTGCTCGACCAGTTCCAGCGGCAGGGCGGCAGCGGCGGCGACGAGACGATCTTCGAAGTCCTCTGGCGCGACACGACGCTCCAGCCCAAGTCCATCGAGACGCTACCTCTGTCCCGCTACTGCGGCTCGCCCTTCGGCTGGATGCTGGCCCGGACCGGCTGGGGCCAGGACGCGGTCGTCGCCGAGATGAAGGTCAACGAGTTCAATTTCGCGAATCACCAGCACCTCGACGCCGGGGCGTTTCAGATCTACTTCAAAGGCTCCCTGGCCGTCGATTCCGGCATCTACCAGGGCGGCTCCTCGGGCGCCTACGGCAGTCCTCATTGCCTAAACTACTATTGGCGGACGATCGCGCACAACTGCTTGTTGGTCCGCGATCCGAATGAAGACTTCGACCGACGCGGCTACGGCAACGATGGCGGCCAACGCCTGCCCAACGGCCGCAGCGAAGCCCGCGATCTCAAGACGCTCCTGGAGCCGCGAAACGGCTACGGCACGGGCCGGGTTCTCTCACACGGCTTCGGCCCGGACCCGCAGACGCCGGACTTCACGCTCCTGCAGGGCGACCTCACTGAGGCCTACAGCAAGAAGGTCCGGCTGGTGACGCGGTCCTTCGTCTTCCTGAATCTGCGGAACGCGGAAGTCCCGGCGGCGATGGTCGTCTTCGATCGCGTGGTCAGCGCCGCCCCGACGTTCCGAAAGTACTGGCTGCTGCACACGCTGGAAGAGCCGCGAATGGATTCGACCTCGGCGATTGTGGACTGCACCCAATACGGCAATCGCGGCCGGCTCTGTCTCGACACGCTGCTGCCGGAGCCGGCGAATGCGGACCTGGGCAAGATCGGCGGGCCCGGCAAGGAGTTCTGGGTCTTCGGTGAGAACTTCACGAATGACGTCGATCCGCAACGACTGGAGCGAAGCTCGATGGAGCCCGGCGCCTGGCGGATCGAGCTGTCACCGAAAACCGCGGCCGCCGAGGACTTGTTCCTCAACGTCATGCAGGTCACAGACCGCCAGTCGCTGTCACGTCTGCCCGTGCGGCACATCGAGGCAGAGGGCCGCGTCGGCTGCGTCATCGAAGGACCTCAAACCACATGGGTCGTCCTCCTGCGGAAGGACAGCCGTCGATCCGGCGAACCGGTGAAGTTCGCCGCGCCGGGTGACCGCCCGTGCCGGATGCTGGTGACGGACCTGTCGCCAGGCCGCTGGCAGGCGAGACGCGAAGGCTCTGACGAGATCCGCAGTCTGACCGTCGCCGACGACTCCGGCGCAGCATGGTTCGAAGGCCCCGCCGGCGTCTGGACGCTCTTTCGTTGAAGATCTGTGACGAGGTCTGCGGCGATCCGAAGCCAAAAAAAATGAAAAGGGGACATTCTGCTTTTTTGTCGGGAGGAAAATCAGAATGTTCCCTTTTCTCTCCCTATCGACCTTCTTCCTTGAGCATGGGCGGGTTTGAAAGCTGCTCCTGCCGTTGGACCAGGTACACCGGCGTTTCGCCCGGGACGATCGCGGAGTCGGGCAGGGGATTGCCCATCAGGTCCACTGCGTGGAAACCTGCCGGGATCTTGACGGAGGGCCTTGCCGATTTGCCCGACCAGACGACGACCACCGTTCGCCCTCGCGAGCGGAACTCGAACGCCTGCACGCCTTCGGGCTCGGCCCATTTGCGGACGAACTCCACGTCGGGCCCGAGCAGTCGCGAGAGGGCCGCCTGGGCCACGTACTGTTTGCGGGGCGCGCCGCCGAACTCGAAAAAGATGTTGCCGGCGTTGTCCTGGTTTAGAGCGTCACACGTGCCCGCGTGATAGAAGATCTTGCGAACCCCGTCGGCGCAGAGGATCGCGGCGAACTTGACCAGATCGCCCGCGGTCCGCAGCTCGCTGGGGCGCAGGGCGGAGTTCATCGAGTTGTCCCCGACGGTGAAGGGCGTATACGCCGGATCGTCGTCGCCGTAGATGCCGATCTCCGTGACCCAGATGGGCCGCGGCGGGCCTTTGGATTTCACTCGCTCCCAGCAGCCGCGAAACGCCTCCTCATACGCGTCCGGCGAGCCGCGATGCGGGTACAGGTGCAGGTTCATCGCGTCGCACCATCGCAGGCCGCCCTGGTCGATGAACTCGTTGACCCATTTCGAGTCCGGCGGGGCCGCGACGCCGCCGACGATCGTGCACGAAGGATCGACCGCCTTGGCCGCTTCCCAGGCTGTGCGAAGCAGGGCGATGTAGTCGGCGGTCGTGCAGCCGAACGCCGCGGGCACCGCATAGTCCGTGTAGAGGGGCTCGTTGAGGATCTCGAAGACGCCGATCCGGCCGCGATAGTGGTCGACCGTCGCGCGAACGTACGCCGCGAAGTCCTCGAGCCGCTCGGGCTTGTTGGCGACGACGAGCCGCCGCTGAAGGTAGCTGTCGCCCTTGGCCATCGCGTTCACCTTCTCCATGTCCGGCTTGGTCGCCCACGCCGCCGAGGGGAAGGGCAGCAGAACGAGCGTCTGCCCCTCTGCGTCGAGCACGCGTTCGATCTGCGCG
>JBDKUU010000057.1:0-3147 GCA_039679525.1 Phycisphaerales bacterium
GCCGTCGTGTCGGGCCGGCTGATGCTGGACGCGGTGGCCGTGATGTTCTTGATCGGATACGCGAACGGTTCGGTCGTGAAGCTCCAGATCTTGCCCTTGAAGATCGTCTCCGACGGCGGGGCGTTCACTTCGTCGATTCGCCAGTAATAGGTCGTGCCGAAATCGACGACGCCCTTGAGGTTGAACGAAGCATCCGCCTGCCCCTGGCTGACGAGCACGCCTTTGGGATCGGCCCGGCTGGCGCTGTTGACGTCGTCGAAGGCCGTCCCGAGGTACACGTCGTGCGTGGCGGCGAACTTTCCGGCGACCCAGCCCACCGCACCGTCGAGCGGGATGTCCATGGTGCCGTCCTCAGGAGCCGGGTTCTTGGCCTTGCTCGGAGTCGGAGGAATGTGCGTGATGTAGTTGGTCAGCATGGTCGGAGCCGTGATGCTGCTGCTCAAGCCCGGACCGGTCCAGCCGAGGTCCATGTTGTCGCCGCCGCTGGCCTCCTGGAGAAACGCCATGACGGCCATGACCTGGCCCTTTCTCAACTCCATCGGCGCCGAGTGCTGACTCGGGTACTTGTTCCACTCGTCCACGGCGGCCCAGCCGTCGACATACGCCACTTCGACGGCGTTTTCCATGTTCTCGTCCTGGCTGACGTACAGCATGCCGTAGTCGTCGCAGGCGTAGTGGAACTGGTAGGTGCCCGTCTCCGGGACGGTGACCCAGCCGTAGAACTTGGCCACGTAGTTGTCCCTGGAGCCGCTAAAATCGGATGTGTCCTGGATGACTTCGGTGTTCGGCACGGGGACCGGATTGGCGAGATCTTTGAGGAAATCGATGATGGCCTGACGGCTGCTGGTGATGCCTGTCCACCATTCCTGCCGCATCATCGTGGCCGAGGCCATCGTGGACATCGCCAGACTGGCCAGTAGAGTTGCGCAGACATACTTTCTCATTGTTGTGTCCTCCACAGTCAACTTGGAACCCAAACCACACACTTCTAGACGGAACTGTCAGATCCCTTGGTTTGTTGCCGGGCAGCCACCTCCTTTCCGCAACGCCGTTCCCTGCGAAGGCCGAGTGAAAAGGGGGGAACAGCCTTGTCCAGTGCAGAACGCCTATCGCAGAGAGTCCTTCCTCCAGATTACGTGATTTCACCGTGTATTCAGTTTGAACGCAGATCGTGTGTCTTACTGCGCAATGTCTCTCAGTCGCCAGACTACCATCCTATATATCACATCGGCAAACCCCGGTCAAGGCCTTTGGCATAATTTCACGTCCCGGCTGGAAGATGGGGTTGCAGGCCTCGCGTCCCCGGGACATAATAGCCTGCCCACGGCGCTGTGACGGAGTTATCTCCCCTAAGTCGAGGGAGTTTTCGGGGATTTGGCAGTCAAGGAGACAGACAATGAGATCCCACCGACATCCATCCGAGACATCGAAAACGCTTTTGGGGACCTTTATGGCGACGGCCTTGCTGCTGGCCGTCCTGCCCGCCGGATCTCGCTGCCGGGCGGCCGGCGCCGACGACGGCAAGCTGCGGATCATCGTCTTCGGGGCCCATCCGGACGATTGCGAGCTGAAAGCCGCCGGGACCGCCGCTCTGTGGGCGGCTCAGGGCCACCATGTGAAATTCGTCTCGGTCACCAACGGCGACATCGGGCACGCCACCCAGTCCGGCGGGGCCCTGGCCCAGCGGCGGACGGCCGAGGTCAAAGAGGCCGCCAAGGTCCTCGGGATCGAGACCGAGGTCCTGGACATCCACGACGGCGAGCTGATGCCCACCCTGGAGAACCGCAAGGAATTCGTCAAGCTGATCCGGGAATGGAACGCCGACGTCGTCATGGGCCACCGGCCCAACGACTACCATCCGGACCATCGGTACGTGGGCGTCCTGATGCAGGACGCCGCCTTCATGGTCACCGTGCGATTCTTCTGCCCGGACGTGCCTCAATTGGCGAAAAACCCGGTTTTCCTGTACGTCTCGGACGGGTTCCAGAAGCCCAATCCCTTCGCCCCGGACGTGGTCGTGGCGACGGACGCCGTGATCCAGAAGAAGCTGGACGCCATCTGGAAGCTCCAGTCGCAGATCGAATCGCTCTGGGCGACCGGCAACTTCGAGAAAGTGGTCCCCGTCCCGGACGATCCGCAGGGTCGCCAGCAGCGTCGCAAGGAGGTCGACGACCGCATCGCCGGGCGGGACAAGGGCGTGGCGGACAAGTACCGCGAGAAACTGGTCGAGCTCTACGGCCCGGAGAAGGGCAAGGGGATTCAGTACGCCGAGGCGTTCGAGCTGTCTGAGTACCGCCGCCGCCCGTCGACAGAGGAGTTGAAGAGCCTCTTTCCCATCTCTGGAGGGAAGTAATGATTGGGTCAGCCAAGCCGATAGCGTGAAACCGTCTTGTATGTTCCGGGATGATCCTGTTTGGCTCAGAAATGGACGCATTCGCCGAGCGGAGCTTCATTGTAGCGTCCAAGCTTGTGTTCGCAAGGCCAATGGCGGGATGCGTAAGCTCCGTAACAACAGACGGCTGCGTTTCCGCAGGGATCGCTGACGATGCGCCGTGAAGTCAGCAGTGCGACTTGACGCCTACGTACTGGCTGCGGGCCTGGCCCAGGAGCTTGAGCATTTGATCGGCCTGGCGGCGGATCGATGGGTCCGTGCTGATCACGCGAGAGCTCCACTTGGCGTACTCGCGGTTCAACTGGACGCGAGCCTCCTCCTGGCTCATGCCCTTGGTGACGCCCAGGATCATCTCGGCGTCGTGGCCCTGGTGCATCTCGACAGGCAGGATCTTCTCGACCATCGTGCGGAGCCTGGCCCGATCGACCTGGAGCCAGTCGGACAGGTTCTTGAGGATCTGAAGCTCCGCGGCGGTCACCTGCCCCTTGGCGGCGGCGACCCGCAGGCACAGGTCGAGGATCTCGATCCGACCGATGAGCGGGGCGATCTCGACGATTTCGCCGCAGATCGGCTGGAGGTTGAGAGTGCCCCCCTTGCGGAAGAAGCCGGCGGTCTTTTGCAGGGCCCGCTCCAGTTCCAGCCTCGCGCCCGTCGATACGTCCGCCGATCCGAAATTGGTCTTCACCCAGGCGTAGATGACGTTGACCTCGGGATCGAGCAGCTTGCCGTTGGCCGCGCCGACGCTGAACGCCAGT
>JBDKUU010000058.1:0-1666 GCA_039679525.1 Phycisphaerales bacterium
CCCCGTGACGGTCCGGTCGGAGAACTTCCTCGAATACGAGCAGTTCAAGCAGATCAAGGACCAACCCGACGTCGTGCTGATCGACAACCGATCCCCGGCCTATTACGCAGGCACCGGCATTTGGACCAAGCAGGGCCATATCCCCGGCGCGGTGAACCTGCCCTGGAGGAAGGTCATGGACCGGCGAAATGCCTGTCTTCTCAAACCCGATGAGAAGATCCGGCGGATCGTGCAAAAGGTCGGGGCCACGCCGGACAAGAAGATCGTCCTGTACTGCGCCACCGGCCGGGAAGCCACCAACCTGTTTCTGCTGTTCAAATGGTACCTGAACTACCCCAGCGTGCAGAACTTCGAGGGCGCGTTCACGGAGTGGTGCTGCTATCCCGAGAACCCCACAGTCCTGGGCCCCGATCCGCGATAAACATCCGCGAGGTGCGTTGGTCGCCTATGGTCATGCACCCGACCAGCCTGCATCCCTGCCTGTGGAAGAACCCCAGCGCGCGTGGGAATGAGGCCGATCTGCTTGTAGTGTGCCCGTAAGGGCATATCTGCTCTTTTTTGCATTTCACATGCCACACGCGTACAGAAGATAACGCCTTACGGCGTCACTACGAACCATGCCCGCCGTCCCGGTTTGAAGGCCCATCTGTCGCGCAGACTCCGGGCGCCCGAGAACTTGTACAGATACCTGAATTGGCGGCCAAACCCTTTAACTCGACGGCAAGACAAGGTACAATACAGCCCCTGTGCAAGACGACAGCGAAGAATCGAATCCTGCGTAAGGAGGATACAACGTGGCAGTCGCTCGACGGATGATGTATATGCTGTGTGCCCTGGCGATCGTTGCGGGACTCGGGCAGGCGGCGTTCGGGGCCGATTGGCCCTGCTATCGCGGCCCGGACCACAACGGCATCAGCAAAGAGACCGGCTGGAGCTCCGACTGGGGTCAGGCGGGGCCAAAGGTGCTCTGGAAGAAGTCCGTGGGAATCGGCTTCTCCACGACCGCCGTCGCCGACGGCCGGGCCTACACGATGGGCAACAGCGGCAAGGACACGAACACCGACACCGTCTACTGCTTCGACGCCCAGACCGGCCAGGAACTCTGGAAGCATTCTTACTCCTGTCCGCTCCAGCCGAAATACTACGACGGCGGCACGCTCTCGACCCCGACCGTCGACGCGGGCAAGGTCTACACCCTCAGCAAGATGGGCGATTTCTTCTGCCTCGACGCCAAGACCGGCAAGGTCCTCTGGCAGAAGCAAATGAACAAGGAGCTGGGCTTCGAGCTGCCGACGTGGAGCTTCTCCAGCTCGGCCCTGGTCATCGGCGACAAGCTGTTCCTGAACATGGGCGAAGCGGGTCTGGCCCTGAACAAAGACACCGGCGACATCGTCTGGAAGAGCGGCAAAGGCAAGTGCGGCTACGCGACCCCGGTCCCCTTCTCGATGGACGGCAAGTCCGGCCTGGCGATCTTCACCGAGGTCTCCGTCGTGGCGGTCGATCCCGCCGACGGCAAACAGCTTTGGCAATACCCCTGGAAGACGCAGTATGAAGTGAACGCGGCCGATCCCGTCGTCGTCGGCAACCAGGTCTTCCTCGCCAGCGGCTACAAGAGAGGCTGCGGCCTGATCGAAATCGCCGACGGCCAGCCCAAGAAGCTCTGGGA
>JBDKUU010000059.1:0-7414 GCA_039679525.1 Phycisphaerales bacterium
CACGCATACCGCCCCGAACGGGGCGATATATATGATGATTACACCATAGTCACGAGCGGATTTCAAGAAAAATCGAACAAACAGGCCGATATTTTCTGTCTCTTAACTCCTTGTCCGGCCGGGAGTAACGGAGTGCCCCGAAAGAATTTCACCCCGGAAACTCCGTCGCGGCCTCCGACCGCGATTCAAGAAGTGGCTCGCGCAGAGACGCAGAGACGCGGAGAAGAGCAGGAAAGAACATATCTTGACCTCTGCGTCTCCGCGTCTCTGCGCGAGATAGAATCCTCTCTGTCTTCACACCCAAAGACACGCTCACACAAAGCCACGAAGACACGAAGCAGATGGCGACGCACCAACTCCGCACACTGGGGTACGTCCCCGGTACGCCCTGAAGGATACGTATAGTGTCCCGCGATTACGCCCGATTGCCGAGGGTGTGCGTAGCACGCCTTATGCTGGTGGCTCCAATGCGAAAAACTCTCGCCGCCCCGCCGCACTGCGGCGCTTTACACCAGGGCGGCGAATTCCGGATCAGTCCGTTCCTTCCTCGGTCCATCGAAAGAGACCGGCCATGTGCCAGAAAAATCAATCACACCCCCGCAATCGGGTGCATGACCGTTTCTGCGACGGGGGTCGGCCGAATAGGATCGCGGAGCGAAAGGAAGTGACGGACAGATCCGGAGTCCGCCGGCTCGCCGCAGCGCGGCGGGCCGGCGGGCATTTTTCGCATTGGGCCAATGGCATGGGAACGATGCTGCGCATCGTCTTGTGCGCCGATTGAGGTCCCCGGCCTCTTTCGGGTTCATACCACTTGCGCAAATCGCAAAATGTCCTTCGCACGACCGTCCTCGCCGCGGAGGGGCGCTGCGCGCCCGGAGCGTGCTCTCTTTGCCGCCGCGGAGATCGTGATGCCATCGTGTGGCCGGACGCCTGCACAGGCGAGGCTGACGGACGCGATAGGTCTGCGGGGCCACGAGCCCCGGGGGCGTGCAATTGCGGTCCTGCACCCCTTGCCTGGATTCTCTGCGATGCCGATCTTGACGAAACGCGGCCCGGGCGGTATGATTTTGGTTTTGCCCGAGGCCCGGAGTATGTTCTCGCGGGGCCGGGCAAACAATCGTTGTCGAGAGTTCCGAATGTTCAAGAGAACGAATAACTGCGGCGAGCTTCGGCTGACGGACGCCGGCAAGCGGGTTACCCTGGCCGGCTGGGTGCAATCGTATCGCGACCACGGGAACCTGGTGTTCTTCGATCTGCGCGACCGCGAGGGGCTGACGCAACTGGTCTTCGATCCCGAGATCAAGGCCGAGGCGCATCGGCTGGCTCGCACGGTCCGTTGCGAGTGGGTCATTGCGGCCGGCGGTCTGGTGCGGCCCCGCGGCGAGGGGCTGGAGAATCCCAAGCTGGCCACCGGGCAAATCGAGGTGGTGGTGGACCAGTTTGAAATCCTGAATATGTCCAAGACCCCGCCGTTCGAGCTCGACGACGCGACCAAGACCAACGAAGAGACCCGGCTGATCTACCGGTATATGGACCTTCGCCGGCCCGAGATGCAGAAGCGGCTCAAGACCCGCCATCAGGTCACGACCCTGGTCCGCAAATACTACGATTCCCAGGGCTTCTGGGAGATCGAGACCCCGATGCTGGCCAAGAGCACGCCGGAAGGCGCCCGCGACTTTTTGGTCCCCAGCCGGCTCGTGAAGAACACGTTCTACGCGCTGCCTCAGTCGCCTCAGCTCTTCAAGCAGATGCTGATGGTCGCGGGGGTCGAGCGATACTTCCAGGTGGCGCGCTGCTTCCGCGACGAGGACCCTCGCGCGGACCGGCAGGCGGAGTTCACCCAGATCGACGTCGAGATGAGTTTCGTCGCCGTCGACGACGTCATCAGCATGCACGAGAAGCTGGTGGCCAAGATCTGGAAGGACATCCTCGGCATCGATGTCAAGCTGCCGATGCGGAGGATGGAGTACAGCGAGGCGATGTCCGATTACGGCATCGATCGCCCGGACCTGCGGTTCGGCCTGAAGCTCAAGGACATCTCCGACCTGGCGGGCAAGAGCACGTTCAAGGTCTTCACCTCGACCGTCCAGAACGGCGGCGTGGTCAAGGGCCTGTGCGCCCCGGCCGGCGACACCTATTCCCGCGCCGACATCGAGAAGACGCTCACCGGCCTGGTCATGGACTTCGGGGCCAAGGGCCTGTCCTGGAGCAAGCTCAAGATGGAGGGCTCGACGCCCACGTTCATCGGCGGCGGGCTCGGCAAGTTCTTCACCCCCGAGCAGCAGAAAGAGCTGATCGCGCGGTTCGAGGCCAAGGACGGCGACCTGCTCCTGCTGGTGGCGGACAAAGAAGCCGCCGCCAATAAGGCGCTGGCGCCGCTTCGCTGCCGCGTCGGACGCGACCTGAAGCTCTTTGATCCCGGCGCCTTCGAGTTCGTCTGGGTCGTGAACTTCCCGCTGTTCGACTGGAACGCCGACGAGAAGCGGTACGATTCGGTGCACCATCCGTTCACGGCCCCCGTGCCGGAGGATCTGGGCAAGCTCGACACCGACCCGCTGCACATCCGCTCGCAGGCGTACGATATCGTACTGAATGGTAATGAAATCGGCGGCGGCAGCATTCGTATCCACCGTCCCGAGGTCCAGCAGAAGGTCTTCGATCTGCTGAACATTACGCGGGAGCAGGCCGAGTCGCGGTTCGGCTGGTTCCTCAAAGCCCTGGACTACGGCGCTCCGCCGCACGGCGGTATCGCGCTGGGCCTGGACCGGCTCACCATGCTCCTGACCGGCACGGACAACATCCGCGACGTCATCGCGTTCCCCAAGACGCAGCGAGGCCAGTGCCTCCTGAGCGACGCGCCGAGCGAGGTGGATCAGAAGCAGCTCGACGAGCTGAACCTCCGCGTGCAGAAGCATTTGCACGCCATCGAGGATCCGTCCGAGCAGGCGTAAGCGATTTCTGTCAGAAACAAAACGGGCTCCCGGATGCGACGCATTCGGGAGCCCGTTTCATTTCCCTGCGAACCTTGCAGCAGTTGTTTCTATTGTCCTCGTGGAGATCGGCCATTCCTTTCAGCCGGAATGGTGTATCCCGCAGGGTTTGCCTCTGTCACTTCTTGCGGAGTCTCACGAGGCCGATGAGGCCCGAGAGTGCGAGCAGGGCCGCCGAGGGGGCCGGCACCATGGGAATCTCCGCGGAATTCACGGTTCTGAACTGAACCAGGTAGTCCGCCCTCTCATCGCCCGGAGTGACGCTGCCGTCGGCGAATTCCGCGCCGTAGCTGGTCACGACCAGGGTGTACGTTCCCGCCGGGAGGTAGGCTCCGTAGGAGTCCTTATTCCCGTCGTTGAAGTAGGGATCGGACGGTCCGAACGACAGAAGGCTGTACAGGTCGTAGTGGTCGCCTTCCGTATTGAACGTGCTGTTGTCATCGTCGTCTTCCGCAATGAGGTTCATCGACGAATCGAACAGGGCGATCTCCGTGTCGCCGTAAATCATGCCCTCGACGCCGTAGGTCTGAAGGCTCAGGTACGTGCCGGGGACGTTGGTGATGTCTTGCGAGAGCGTGAACAGGAAATAATCGGCCTGGCCGATCGCCAGGCTGCCGTTGAACCGGACGGGAGTTCCATCCGACGGCAGGACCCCCACGTTGATCGCCGCGGGCGCCACGCTCGAACAAGCGACCGCGATCAACGCGACGAGGGTCCATCTGCAAGTGCTTAGACTTCTCACAGCACTCCTCCTCCATCAAAAATGAATCTGCCACTGTGTGTGCCCCACGAGGGTACCTGCTACAGGATGCCGGGGATTGTACAGGAGCGCGTGACATCTGTCAAGATCGAGCGCGAGGATCCTCGTGACATCAACACCCCTCGTCGCGTGGGAGTATCGTGCGGGCGATCGGGCCTCGCCGCGTCCCGATCAAAAGAAATTCACAAATCCCCACGATCGCAGGGAGGCTCGTCGGCGTGGAAGGCCGACGCATAGGAAGGGAAGTTATGAGACTCTGGGGGGCGCCGCGACGACTTTGCCGAAGTCTAATAAAGACTACTATCTAGGTCCCGCTTCAGTTGCCCTGCCGGTTTGCCGAAGGAGGCGTCGGGGGTATGGTCGGTCTCTCAACATTCTAAAAGGGGGGGCCTCGATGCTCAGGGTAACGATTCTGGCCTGGTTCGCAAGCGTAGTGCTGTGCCTTCCGGCGGACGCCGGGGATCCGAACGACTACTTCGACATGTCCATCGAAGAGCTGATGGAGATCGAGGTCCAGTCGGCCGCCTTCTTTCCCACGACGACGGCCAAGGCCCCCGGCTACGCCATCGTCTACGACATGAACGAAGTCCGCAACGGCTCGGCCCGCACGCTGTCCGACCTCATGGAACTCTACGTCCCCGGCGCCGTTTCGGGCGCCCACGAGCGGCAGGGCCGGCTCATCGGCGTTCGCGGCCTGGAGATCGACAACAACGCCAAGACGCTGGTGATGTGGGACGGCGAGCAGATCAACTACCGCTCGCACTACGGCTACATGGTCGGCATGTTGTCCCCGTTCCTCGGCGACGTGTCCCGGGTCGAGGTCATCCACGGGCCCGGCGCGATCCAGCACGGCTCCGGCGCCATCAACGGCTTCATCAACATGGTCCCCAAGACCGGGTCGTCCGACCCGGGTCTCTACAGCCATTACGAATACGGCTTCATGGAGCAGTCCAACCTGATCGAGACCGGCTACGGCCTCCAGTACGGCGAGGGCCGCGACCTGTACGTCTACGGCGGCGGCTACGCGGCCGAGGGGTTCGAGCCGGACAACACCTACGGCGTCGACAAGAATTACACGCAGGACATCGACGCGTTCGGTTTCGCCCAGGACAATTATCGCTTCTCGACCGCCTGGAACCACGATGCCCTGAGCCTGAACTGGTGGACGTACTCGCTCAACCCTCGAAAGAACAGCACGAACGAGTTCGGCTACTTCATGAATCGGGCCATGGGCGTCCAGCCCAAGTACACGTTCGAGCTGAGCGACACGGAATCGGTCGATCTGATCGGCGCGATGGAGTGGATGGATTTCGGCACGCGCGGGCACAACGGCGAGGACTTCCTCAAAGGCGGGTCCGAGCGGCACGCGCAGATCAAGCCGGTCTTCAAGACCACGCGGATCGAGCGGCATCAGATCGCCCTGGGCGGTCTGTACGGCTACAAGAAATTCCGCAACGACGACTTCTACCTGGACGGAGATCCGAACGGCGGATTCGAATCCATCGACGCCGATTGGTATGAGGTCGGCGCGTTCACCGAGGACACGGTCTCGCTGACGGACCGGCTGACCCTGTCTCTGGGCCTTCGGTACGACGAATACAGCCTGGGCACGATGTCCGGGTTCTGGCCGGAGGAATCGGTTCGGTACACGCCCGAAGAGATGGACGGCCACTTCTCGCCCCGCGTGGCGCTGGCGGTGGTCGTCGACGACACGACGAACGTCAAAGGCTCCTACCAGCACGGCTTCCGCATGCCCGACGTGGCCTACTATCAGTTCAACCTCTACAACAACAGCATCGCCGAAAGCCTGGGCTATCCGACCTACCCATTGGAGCCGGAGACGATGGACTCCTGGACCGTGAGCCTCCAGAAGATCTTCAGCAAGCGGCTGGAGGGCGGCCTGAACCTCTTCTACAACACCTTCAACGATCAGCTCTCCTGGGGCCCGCTGACCAACAGTTGGACGGAAGAACAGGCGGCGGCCATCGGCGCGGTCTCGCAGGCCCCCTGGGGCATGTTCCAGAACAGCGAGGGGCGCTTCGACATCTGGGGCTTCGAAGCGCTGGCCAAATACAAGTTGACGGAGAACACCACGGTCGGCGGCAGCTATGGCTTCGCCGACATCGTCAACAACGAGGTCGAGCAGCGGTATCCGCCGCACCAGGTGAAACTCAACCTGACGTCGCGGTTCCTGCAGGATCGCCTCCTGGTCGGCCTGGACTACGTCTTCAATTCCCATTACACCCACGAGATCAACCCGACCATGGCCGACTACTACGAGGATTCGCGAAACCTGGTGAACGCCTCGGTCGTGTACAAGGTCACGGATCATTTCCGGCTCAAGGGCGTGGTCCAGAACCTCTTCGCCGACCGCACGCCGCCCTCGGGATTCCTGATGGACGACCCGTCCAAGGGCAATCTGGGCTACGACGACACGCGGGTCTACCTCTCGGCCGAGCTGAGATTCTAAGGCCG
Organism: Phycisphaerales bacterium; assembly: GCA_039679525.1. GTDB lineage: Bacteria > Planctomycetota > Phycisphaerae > Sedimentisphaerales > Anaerobacaceae > PLanc-01. The sequence goes on from JBDKUU010000059.1 coordinate 6,226, forward strand.
GAACTCGCCTTCCATCCGATTCCGCAAGTCGCCGTATCGGTGAAAGGACCCCGGCATGCGCAGAATCGAGGGCGACCTGTTTGTAGTGTGCCCGTAAGGGCATATGATCCATTGCAAAAGTCCCCATCCCATGTCAAAATGAAGACGCTCCGCCCGGGGGCGGACGAAGGAGTCGTGGGACGACCCACGACAGGGGTCTCCGGAAATCGATAGAGGACCGTCGAGAATCAGCTCGAATTATGCGAATCAATCTCGGCAATGCGTTGGGACGGGTACTGCGGGCGCTGCACCTGAGCCCGCTGTCGCTGGATCAGAAATGCCGGCTGATGTTCGGCACGGCGGTGCTGCTGAGCCTTGCGCTGGCGCTGATGATCCCCTACGCCTGGCTTCGCCAGCTCACCCGCATGGTGCTTCTGGAGGCCCATGCCGGCCGGGCCGAGTCCGTGGAGCGGTCGCACTTTCAACTGGACGCCTCCGGCGCGATGAAGTTCCCCGAGCTGAACGAGCGCGGCACGGCCAGGGATCCGAACGAGCCGGCGATGATCTGGGTGCGGTTCTACAAGGAGCCGGACCGGGGCGTGACGCCGGCCCTGAACGACGAGCAGAAGAAGCTCCTGCAAGTCGCCAGGGACAGCAAGGCCCGCGACGAGGTCATGTCGCTGGACAGCGACGGGGGGACGTTGCGAAGCACTTACGTGAAGGTGTTCCGCGCCAATGAAGGCTGCGTGAGCTGCCACAATCCGCAGGGCTCGGCCGGGCCTTTCTCGCTCAACGAGGACATCGGCGCGGTGATCGTCCAGAGCCGCGCGATGGGAGGCGACCTGCGGAAGATCGTCTTCATGAACAAGATCTGGACCTTCATGGCGGGCGTCATCGGCGCCTTGGGCGCGATGGTGGCCTTCTATTGGATCACGCAGCGGGTCATTCTCCGGCCGATTCGCCAGTTGCGGGCCCTTGCCAACAACGTCGCCGAGGGCAACCTCGACATCCGCAGCTCCATCGGCACGGGCGACGAATACGAGAAGCTGGCCGACGCCTTCGACCACATGCTCGACACTCTCCAGGCGGCGCAGGAAGATCTACGCCGGGCCAATCGCCAGCTCGACGCCAAGATCGCCGAGTTGTCCGAGCGGAACCTCGAATTGTACAAGGCCAACAAACTCAAGAGCGAGTTCCTGGCGAACATGTC